>NZ_JBKHFB010000018.1:0-36917 GCF_046540515.1 Guyparkeria sp. | reverse complement strand
GCCGTCGAGGTGGAGGCCTATCACGCAAGCCCCTTCACCGGCAGCGACGAGAGCGACATCGTGTTGGCGACCGGGGCGCTCGGCCTCGAGGCGGCGATCAACGAGTGGATCACCGCCGAGATCTCGACGCTCTACGAGGAGAACGACACCCCGCTGGAGATCGACACGGCGAGCGTCATGCTCGGCGCGGAGGACAGCGTCTGGTCGGCGCGTGCCGGCCAGTTCTACGTACCGTTCGGCGTGTACGAGACCGCCATGGTCTCCGACCCGCTCACCCTTGAACTGGGCGAGACCCGCGAGACCGCGATCGCCGCGGGTATCGGCCAGGGCGGCTTCAATGCCGAGGTCTACGCCTTCAACGGTGATCTCGACGACGAGAACCAGGTGGATAACGTCGGCGCGACTGCCGGCTGGGCCGGCAACGTCGGTGAAGCCGAACTGGCACTGTCCGCCGGCTACATGAACAGCCTGGGCGAGTCCGATGGCATCGAGGGAGCCATCGAGGAAAGCACCGACGAGGTCGGCGCCTGGACCGCCAGTGCCACGCTCGGTCTCGGCGAGGCGATGCTGGTGGGCGAATACCTCACCGCCAGCGATTCCTTCCGTGCCTCCGAACTGGCCTTCGACGGCGACGGAGCCCGGCCGGCCGCCTGGAACGTCGAGGCGAGCTACGGTTTCGACCTGATCGGCCGGCCGGCCCGCGCCGGCATCGGCTACCAGGGCACCGACGAGGCCCTTGCCCTGGAACTGCCGGAAAGCCGCGTGATCGCCGCGCTCTCGGTCGAGATCTTTCCGCACACCGCACTTTCCTTCGAATATGCCGCTGACGAGGACTACGACGTGGCTGACGGCGGCACCGGCGAGTCGGCCGGCACGTTCCTGACCCAGCTGGCCGTGGTGTTCTGATCCACGGCGGGTCGAGTCGTCCGGGCCGATCCGCGCGGGTGACACTCCGAACCAGAGACCATCCCGTCCGGCGGGGTGGTCTCGTCGTTTTACGGGTCAATGGTGGCGGCGGTTTCGCCGGTCAGTCCGGCGGCTGCCGCACCGGGAACCCTTGCCCCCGGACAAGGTCCGATTAGACTCCCATGGTCATGAATTCCTACCTGCCATTACGCCCCGCCCTCGGACGCCTCAGGCTCGCCCTTCGGCTTGGGACGGCGTTGGTCGCGCTGGTCGTCGCACTGCCGTCGTCGGCATGGGCGGAACAGGATCACAAGTCCTCCTCGGCGGTCTTCGACACCCGGGTCGAACTGGGGCGGGCGCTGTTCCACGACCCCAGCCTGTCGCGCAATCGCACGCAGTCCTGTGCGACCTGCCACGAGCCGGGCGCGGGGTTCGTCGACACGCGCCGTGACGAGGCGGGCCAGCGGCGCCCGGTCTCGCTGGGTGATGACGGCGAGTCGCTGGGCGAGCGGAATGCCCCGACGCTCACCTACGCGGCCCTGTCGCCGGCCTTCGAGCTCGAGGGCGAGCGCAAGCGGGTCAACAAGCAGAAGCGTCACCGCCACTATCACGGACCGCTCGGTGGCCAGTTCCTCGACGGTCGCGCGGCGACCCTGACCGAGCAGGCCGGCGGGCCGCCGCTCAACCCGGTCGAGATGAACATGCCCAGCGAGGCGGCCGTGGTCGAGCGGCTCAGGGAGAACGAGGCCTACGTCGATTCGTTCGTGGCGCTGTTCGGCGAGGGCGTGCTGGACTCGCCCGAGCGCGGGTTCCAGGCGATGAGCGAGAGCATCGCCGCCTTCGAACGCAGCGGCGAGTTCGCCACCTTCGACTCGAAGTACGACCGGGCGCTCGAGGGTGAGGCGACCCTGAGCTTCAAGGAGAGTGCCGGCAAGTCGCTGTTCTTCTCGCAGTTCGCCAATTGCGCGATCTGCCACCAGATGCACGACAACGGTCACCCCGTGAAGAAGTTCGAGGAGCCGTTCACCGGCTACGAGTTTCACAATATCGGCGTGCCCGCGAACCCGGCAGTGGAGACCGCCGAACCCGACCCGGGGCTCTACGGCCATCCGGCAGTCGACGACCCTGCAATGCGCGGCCGGTTCAAGGTGCCCACCCTGCGCAACGTCGCCGTGACCGGCCCGTACATGCACAACGGTGTGTTCCGCGACCTGAAGACCGTGATCGAGTTCTACGATCACTTCGTCAACGAGGAGCGGTCCAACAATCCGGAAACCGGCGAGCCCTGGCGGGAGCCGGAAGTGCCCGAGACGGTTGCCGAGGACCTGCTGGCGGTCGGCGATCCGATGAGCGACTACCAGGTCGAGGCCATGGTCTGCTTCCTGCGGACCCTCACCGACGAACGCTACGAGCACCTCCTGCCCGAGGACGACCTTGGCTGCGACGAGTAGTGGCGGCCGTCCGTAGCCGTTTGCATCGCCAAGCGCTGTAACACCACAGGGGTGTCTGGTGGCCCATCCGGCGAGGCTCGCCAGCTTTCCCGCCGTGTCGATGTTGCCGATCCTCGCCGGGCCCGGGGCCGGCCCCGGGCATGGCCTTGGGCCTGCCTTCGAATCGCTGCCTGGATGCGTTACCTGGATGGCTGAGGATGGCGAACGAGCCGGTCAGCCAGAGGCACTGGCTGTTCGTGCCGATCCTCCCTTGCAAGGCAAGCTTCCCACCGATTCCTTGGCAACGTGCCCCTGGGAGCACACCCGGGGGGCCAAGGCGGCGCCAGCCGCCGTCCCCCTTTCCATCCTTTCCATCAGACATGGAGTCGAGCAGACACCCGATCGTCAGTCACCGTCGCTGAAGTTCAGACCCAGTTCCACGCCGAGCGCGTCGGGGAGTCGTTCGCGAAACAGCTTCCAGAGAAGATCGACCTGGGTGGTCAATGCCTTGCGGTCCTCGTTGGCCGCGGCACGTACGGCGCGATCCAGCGCCTTGCGGATGGCGGTGGCCGTCTCGGTGTGACCGCGGGCCTCGGCCTCGGCGAGAAGCCCGTGCTCGCCGCCGACCAATGTCTCGATTTCCTCGATCGTCGCGGTGGCGTTGTCGTAGAACCGTCCAGCCAGCCGGGCGTCCTGCATGCCCTCGAGCTTGCGTCGCTGGAGGTAGTCGAGATGGTCCTGGACGCTGACCAGCAGCACCGCCAGCGGCCTGCCCCCCTGATCGAGCTCGCCGGCTAGAAACAGCTCCCGGTAAGGCGTCTCGGTATCCTTGAAGGCGTGCGTCCAGCCGGCCTCGACGTAGCCCGCATCGTTCGCCAGTCGCTCGGTAACGCCAAGCAGGTAGTCGCACTTGCGCGGGTGATCGTGGAAGTCCTCGACCACCGCCTCGGCTGCCTGCGGGTGGCCGTCGGCGGTCGACTCGAACAGCAGGATCTCGACCGGCAGCAGTCCCGTCTGATCGTGACGCAGTGCGTCGAAGTGGGCGGTATCCAGCGTGCCGTCCGCAGCGAGCTGGCGCTCGATCTCGTGGCGCACCTTGGCGCTGTAGTCGATGCCGCGCTGGCGCATGGATTCGATGGAGTGGATCTTCGGCGCAAAGATGTCGTCGTTGAGCGGGCCGAAGTTGTAGATCACGGCGCGGTTCCACCGGGCCGACGCCTCGTTCCAGGCCGAGCGCGCGTCTTCGAGCGTGTCCGTCACGGGGTGCTCGCAGAACGCCTCGCTCGCCTGGTCGAGTGCCTGCGCCGAATCGGCGAAGGCCTCGATGCTCGGCACGATCGTGTCGTTCACGCGGCTCTCCAGGGCGAAGTCGAGCGCCTCGGGGGTACCGGCAGGCGGGGCGTGGACCTGCTCGGCCCTGTCGCAGCCGGCGAGCCCAACGGGCAGGGTGATGGCAATGGCGAGGCTTAGCCGGGTCAGGGCGCGGGTGGCGGTCTGTTGCGTGTTCATGCGGTCACCGTGATCAGGTGGTTGTCCCAGTGGGCGTTCTCGAAGTGCCGGCGGGCATCGCGATCTTCGGCCAGCGTGCGCGCATCGAGTTCGTGCATGTCGCCGAAGGAATTGGAGAGGATGAAGCGTGCGTGGTCGGCGCTGGTCGCGATCCCGCAGACGTCCCGCAGGCGATGGTGGCCGGCGAACTCGCCGGAATCGACATGCCAGAAGGCAGCCAGATCGCCGCGCGGGCTGGTGAAGCCCGCCAGCCGGGAGACCCGGCTGATCGCCACGCTGCCCATGTAGTCGTTCATTGCCGTGAGCACCTCGGGTGGCCGGTCGAGCGGCCGGAACGCCTCCCCGCGACGGTGCAGGGCGCCCAGCGGCACCAGTCGGTCATGGTCCATCGCCTGGCGCTGCAACTGCGTGGCGACCGCCACCGTGCCGTCCTCGGCCACGTCGAGGTGGCGAATGCTCGCCTTGGGTTCCTCGAGGCGGACCTGCTCCTCGATACGGCCCGTGGCGGTATCGAGGTAGACCAGGCTGGAGTCCATCTCGTCGAGGTTGAGCTTTTCTCGGCCCGGTGCGACGGGGAAGTCGATCCCCGCTTCGGGGCCGTCGCTGCGCGAGCCGGTGAGAATCCCGCCATTGGCGACCACCAGCGTCCGCTTGTCGGGCATGAGTGCCAGATCGTGCGGACCGATACCGCCGGTGGGCATCTCGTCGAGGCGCTGGTACGTTTCCGCGTCCCAGATGCCCACCCGTCCCTGGCCGTCGGCATTGACGATCTCGCTGGTGAACAGTGTCCGACCATCGGCACTGAAGCAGCCGTGTCCGGAGAAGCTGTGCCCGCCCGGCGCGGAGAAGCGCCTGACCGGCCGCCAGTCGACGAAGTCCGCCTCGATGCACTCGGTGCCGGGGCGACGGGCGAACATCAGCACCGAGTGTCGCCGGACCGGATGCTGGGCCAGGTCGTGACCGCGAAAGCCGGCGGCGATCGAGCGCATGGCGTTGCCGTCGCTGCCGGAGAGCGCGAAGCGGTCCGCCCCGCCCTCGGCGGCCAGTTGCCACTCCGCGGTGGCTGCCGCCTGGCGGTAGGCGAGGATGCTTCCCGGGGCAACGCCGGCGGCGGCCAGCAGGGCGATGAACTGTCGTCGTTTCATGGTTGAGTACCTCGGATCCGGTGCGCCGCAGAGGTCACAGCGAGCGCACGAAGGCCTCGAGCGCGTCGCGCTCCTCGGGCGTGAGATGGACGTAACGTGCCCTGGCGTTCCCGGCCTCACCGCCATGCCAGAGAATGGCTTCCTCCACCGAGCGGGCGCGGCCGTCGTGGAGCAGGTTGCGGCTGCCGTTGATCGCGCGACTCAGGCCCAGCCCCCACAGCGGGGCGGTCCGCCATTCCGAGGGTCCGGCCTCGAAGGCCGGGCGGCCGTCGGCGAGTGCCTCGCCCATGTCATGGATCAACAGGTCCGAGTAGGGCCAGATGGTCTGCGCCGACAGGGCCGGGAAGCGCTCGTCCTCCATGGTGCGGAACGACGGCCGGTGACAGTCGGCGCAGCCGGTCTGGTGAAACAGCTCGCGGCCGCGCCGCACCACCGGGTGGTCGGGCTTGCGCCGTTCGGGCACGCCGATGTGGCGGGTGTAGTGGTCGACCAGCAGCTCAAAACGACGCTCCGGCACCTCGAGCCCGTCCTCGTCGGCGCCGTCGACCGCCTGCCGGCAGGCGAGCTGCGCCGGACTGCAGGGCTGTTCCGGGAAGACCGGGTTGCTCAGGCCCAGGTCCTGCTGCAGCGCCACGCCCACCTGCTCGCGCAGGCTGGCGCGGTCGGCCTTCCAGCCGAAGCGCCCGACGACCCGTTCGCCGGACTCCGGGTCGATCACGCGGTTGACCCGCCCCGAGATGCCGTCGCCGTCACGATCGTCGGGATCGGCGAGGGCAGCGATGTCGGCCGGGTCGACCAGGCTCAAAAGTCCGGTGCCATGCAGCGCCGGGGCGTTGCGCAGGCTGGTCATCACATCCGGGTGCATGGGGCCGTAGCCGAGGTTCTGCAATTCCATCCGGGGGCGGCGCAGTTCCGCCGACTCGCCGTCCGGATAGGTGAAGGGAACACTTTCCCATCGTATCGCGATGCGGCCTTCGCCCACCAGCTTGCCGGCATCGCCACCTTGGGCGCTGCCGAAACGGTCGGCCAGCCCGATGCCGCGTGCCTGTAGCTGCTCGCCATAGGTAGGCTCCGGCACGGGCAGGCCATTGTCCGACGGCACGCTCAGCAACACGATGCCGTGGGGCAGGGTGCCCTTCTCACCCTCGGGCACCACGCCCCGGCCACCGTTGACGTGGCAGGTCAGGCAGGTGCGGGCGTTGTACAGCGGGCCGAGACCGTCGCGCGCGTCGGTCGCGGTGGGCGCGATCACCCACGGCTGGCGGGCGAGTGCCTTGCCGGCGTGGAAGTGTGCAACCTCCTCGCTGTCGAGGTTGGCTGCCGGCAAGGTCGAAGAGGGGGTCGGATCGAACGTCACGGTGGCCGCGCCACCCGGTCGGCGTTCGTCCGGCGAAAGGGGGGGCACGGTGTCGGCTGCCCACGAAGGGCCTGCCGCCAGGTACATTGCCATCACAAGACAACCCGCCAGCGGCGGGTTGGTTCGATGAAACGATGATCGCTTGGAAAACTCTGCACGATTCGATGACGTCTCTGCGGGACCTCCAAGGGCCCAGCTGCAAGGCGCAGTCCGCCGTGAAGGGCCGTCGCCCTTTACAAGGGCTGCAACGCCGCAGATGGGCCCTTGGAGGCCCGCCCGGACGGGGCTCGCGGGTTTGTCCGCACTCGTCGTTGCCGTCCCTCGACGGGCAGCGAGCCCGTCTTCGGTCCGGCGCCTCGATTGCGAACAAACCTGCGAGCCAGAGATGCCATCGAATCGTGCAGAGTTTCCCTTGGTCATCATCTGTCGTATCGGTCCACGTGGACCCGGGCGCTCACGCCCGGGCAGCAGCCGGCGGAGGCGATCACTCGCACTCGGCTACCGGGTTGGTGGTGTCGCAGGCCGAGGCCTCCGGGTCGACGACCTGCTCCATGGTACCGAGGTCCAGCGTGCTCGCGATCTGTGCGATCTGGGTCGCCTGCGCGTTGAGCGAGAGGATGGTCTCCTTGACCGGCTGGGCGCGCTCGGCACCGATGTCCTCGATCAGCACGTCGAACGGCTGGCCTTCGCGGGCGAGGCGGTCGATCTCGCTGTAGCCTTCGGCGGTGCGGGCCAGTGCGTCGCTGACCGAATCGGCGACGTCGCCGTGGCCGTGATCGCGCAGGTAGTTCTCGATGCCGTACCCGCTGACCGCGCGGTTGTCGACGTCGTCGGTGCCGTCGAGATCGCTGTCGTAGCCTGCGTATTCGCCGAAGAAGCTGTTGGCGATGCCTTCGGCGTTCAGGGCGATGTCACGATGCGTGTTGTCCGAGAAGCAGGAGTGCTCATCTTCCTGCGAGTTGACCGAGAGGGCGATCTGCATGCGCTCACCGGCGAGCTCGCCTTCCGACAGGGTGCCCATGCCGGTAAGGATCTCGAGCAGGCGCTCGTTGCCCTCGTTCATGTCGGCCGGCTGGGTGAAGGCGTGGTAGTAGTTGTCCTCTCCCTTCGGGTCCCACTGGTCCCGCACGCCGGTCAGGTCGGCGATCAGTTTGTCGGCGACCAGCTTGAGGTACTCCCCGCGGCGCTCGCAGACGACTGCGTCGGCGGCTTGCTCGCCGCTGGTGCAGTTGGCCGGATCGAAGTCGGTCACCGGGCGCTGGCCGCCGTGGGCCAGGTTGGGGGCGCCGTGGGTCTTGACCGCCTTGGCGCGGTCGTCGCGGTTGGTGACCTCGTGCTCGTCGTTGAGATCCTGGCCCCAGAGGAGAAACTCGGCCGCGTGGTAGCCGGAGAGGACGTCACGCTCGTCCTCGGCGGTGACGGTCTTCTCCAGCAGGTCGCTATCGATCGCGATGTCGGTCGCCGCGATCAGGTTGTTCGGCGGGATCGGCTTTTCCACGCCGGTCTCGTGATTGGTCACGCCCACCTCGGCCGGGGTGAAGTCGCCACCGGTCTCGACGTAGTCGATCAGGGCCTCGCCCAGCGGCCAGGCGTTGACCGCGCCTTCCGGACCGTCCTCGGCCGCGTCGGTGGTCGGGTCGTCGTCGATCGGCGAGCTACGGAAGCGATAGACCTCGGACTGGCCGTACGGCTCGCGGGCCACCAGCCAGGCCTCACGGGCGGCCTGGAGGTTCTCCTCGGTCGGGGACTCGATCAGGCGATCGATGGCGGCCCGCAGGTCCTCGGCGGTGTCCACCGAGTCGGCATACAGGGCATGCGCGATGTCGGCGTTCGTCGTAAGGACCTTCTTCAGGTCCGCCATCTGGTCGGCCAGAACGGGTTGGGCGAACAGGCCACAGGCGCCGAGCGCGGCGACAATCGGGGTCAATCGACGAGTCATGGGGTCAGGATCTCCTTTTGCTGAAGGTATTGGGTGGCCATCGTGCGAGGAAAGGAAACTAATTGCAAACGCGAATGATTGTCAACACAATGTAGCGATGACCGTGGCGATGCACCACCTCAGCGTTCCCATCCCGGTTCACTGGCGGTGGCGGCGCGGCGCGCCGTGTGCGCGGCGTGCGTATCAGTTCGTCGCCCCATGCCGGTACAGGAAGCGCCGACAATCTGTTACGCCACCTGTTACGCCACGGAAGCGCAGGCAACGCCTCGAACTGCTTTAATCGGCCCTGTATCGCCCCGACATGCCAACCATTAACGGAGCAAAGCCATGAAACCGATCACCCAGGCCACCACCGCCATCCTCACCGCGTCCCTGCTGGCGTTCTCCGGCGTCGCCGTCGCCTCGCCTGGCCAGTGCGCCCATCACGGCAAAGCCGGTCCCCATGCCGGTCAGCAGGGGGAGCGACACGGAGGTGGACACGCGCATGACGGCAGCGAGCGCCACGAGCGCATGGCCGAGCTGCTCGGCCTCGACGCGTCCCAGCGCGAGGCCTTCGACGAGCTACGCGAGAGCCACCAGGCCCAGCGCGAACAACGCCACGAGCAAAAGCGCGAGATGCGCCGCGAGATGCTCGGTGCGAGTGCGCCGGACCAGATGCGTCTGAAGGCGGAACACATGCGCGCGGCGGCCGAGCGCATGGAGGAGCGAGCCGAGACGATGGACGCGTTCTACCAGACCCTCGACGAGAACCAGCGGCGCATGGTCGACCGGCTCAAGGGCTCCGGCATGTACGGCATGAAGCACGGCGGCAAGGGCGGTCATGACGATGGCCACCATCACGGCCACCGGATGGGCAAGGCCGGCGGGAGCTGCCAGGGCCACTGAACTTCCTGTCCCCGTGGACAGGGCAGGAAGCTGACTCTACCCCCGGATCCCGTTCCGGGGGTCTTTGGTGGAGGCCTTGTCGCGGTCCGGGCTGCCACGGGCGGCATGCTCGGGTTAAACTGCCCCAGCCATTTCCAAGAACAGGAACCCGCAGGACATGATGAAAATGACAGGGAAGGTCGTGGGGCTGAACGCACTGGCCGTTGCCTTGAGCTTGGCCTTGAGCGGTTGTTCGAGCCCCCGGGGCGACTTCGAGGTCGTATGCGAGAAGAATTCCGGCGATGCCGAAGGGTGCGCCTGCATGGCCGAGCGGCTGGACAAGAATCTCAGCGAGGAGCAGTTCGGCGAACTGGTCGATCTGATGCGTGACGAGGATGCCTCGCTCGAGGAGGTGGGCACGCGCCTGAACGAGAACACGTTCCAGGAGTTGATGGTCGCCGCCAAGCAGTGCGAAACGAGTCCCTGACACTTCCCGTCCTCGCGCTGCTCGTCCTCCTTGCGGCACCGCCGCTCCAGGCGCGAGACGCCCCCCAGGCGTCGCCCGATCTCGATTCCCTTCAGACCGGGGACATCGTGCTCACCGGCAACGACAGCGCCTGGGCCTTTCTCGCCCGGCGTTTCGCCGAGCGCGACCCGCGTTGGAGCCACGTCGGCATCCTCGTGCGTGACGACGAGGGACTGGGCGTGGTGCACATGGACGGCTCGCCGCTCGGCGGTCACATCCGGCTCGACTCCTTCGCGCGCTTCACCGAGGATGCCCGCTACCACCGACTGCTGCGCCCGTCATTGACTGCCGAGCAGCGCCGGCGGCTTGATGCGTGGCTCGACGGGCACCTGGCCCGCAACACCGCGTTCGATACGCGCTTTCGCCTCGACGAGCGCCCGGCGATGTACTGTTCGGAACTGGTCTGGCGAGGTTTCGAGCGGCTCGGGGCCTTGCCGTCGGGCAGCGAATTGCCCACGGTAGGCGGGCGATCCTTCGTGCCGGTCGACCGATTGATCGAGCTGGATGCCGCCGGCCGATCGGCATCAGTACGCTGATCCCCGACCCCACCGGGTGCCCCGTCGGCGCCTGGTCTCGCTGAACGGAGGCGACGCGACGATGCCCAACCCCGGTTTCCTGCTGGCGATTCTCGGCCTGGTGGTGCTGTTCACCCTGGTCCAGATCGGGGCGTTGCAGATCGCCTTCGAGAAGCTTGGCCTGGCCCCCGAATCGGGCATGACGCTGCTGTTCGTCTCCCTGATGGGCAGCCTCGTCAACGTGCCCCTGTTTCGCATGCAGGCCGAAGAGCCCGACCAGCCGATCCCCGAGCCGATCCGGCGCATTCTCGCCCAGCGCCAGCAACCCTTCGAGGGCATCACCACCGTCGCGGTGAACCTGGGCGGCTGCTTGTTGCCGGTCACCTTCGCTGCCTACCTGATACTCAATGCCGGTGCCCCGGTGGGCAACTACCTGCTGACCATCGTTCTCGTCTCGGCAGTCGCCTACGTTGCCAGCCGTCCGATACCGGGGCTGGGCATCGGCATGCCCATCCTGGTCGCGCCACTGGCCGCGGCGGGCTTCGGTCTGCTGATCGACCCGGAGCACAGTGCCGCGCTGGCCTACGTGGGCGGCACGCTCGGCGTGCTGATCGGGGCGGACCTGCTGCGCCTCAGGGACGTGCGCAAGCTCGGCTCGCCGGTTGCCTCCATCGGCGGGGCGGGCACCTTCGACGGCATCTTCGTCACCGGCATTATCGCGGTGCTGCTGGCCTGAGGTTTCCGTCATCACGACATTCGAGCGGTGGCGCCGTAAGAGCGAGTCTCGCTCGCGAAACGCGCCACCGGCGCGTGTCCCGGCTCGGCTAACTTGCTGAAGGTGAGCTTGTCGGCAATTCGTTTGCCGGGACAGCCGCTGGCGCGGCCTTCGCGGGCAAGGCCCGCTCCCCCATCTCAGCGAGCGGCCTTGAGTGCCTGGTCGAGGTCCTCGATCAGGTCCTCGACGTGCTCGATGCCGATCGACAGGCGCACCATGTCCGGCGGGACCCCCGCGGCGCGCAGTTCCTCGTCGTTGAGCTGGCGGTGGGTGGTCGAGGCGGGAATCGCCGCGCAGCTCTTGGCATCGCCGATATTGACCAGTCGCAGTATGAGGTTCAGTGCGTCGTAGAACTTCACCCCCGCCTCGCGGCCGCCCTTGAGGCCGAAGCTGAGTATCCCGGAGGCACGGCCGTCCATGTACTTCTGCGCCAGGCGATGATCCTTGTGCTCGGCCAGGCCGGCGTACTGCACCCAGCCGACCTGCGGATGGCCCTCGAGGAATTCGGCGATCTCCTGGGTGTTCTCGCAGATGCGTTCCATGCGCAGCGAGAGGGTCTCCAGCCCCTGCAACAGGTTCCAGGCCGACTGGGCCGACAGGGCCGCGCCGGTGTTGCGCAGCGGCACCACGCGGGCGCGGGTGATGAAGGCCGCCTCGCCGACGTCGTTGGTGTAGCTGACACCGTGGTAGGACGGGTCGGGCTCGATCAGCAGCGAGAAGCGCTCCGGGTACGCGGCCCAGTCGAAGCGCCCCGAGTCGACGATCACCCCGCCGAGCGTGGTGCCGTGCCCGCCGATGTACTTGGTGGCCGAGTGGATGACGATGTCCGCACCGTAGTCGATGGGCTTGAGGAGAAACGGCGTCCCGACGGTGTTGTCGACCATCAGCGGCAGGCCGTGGCGGTGCGCGATGTCCGCCAGGCGCTCGATGTCGGCGATGCTGCCCGACGGGTTGCCGATCGACTCGCAGTAGATCGCGCGGGTGTGCCCGTCGATCGCCGCCTCGATGCCGGCGAAGTCGTCCTTGTCCTGCATCCGCACCTCGATGCCCTGCCGTGGCAGGGTGTGGGCGAACAGGTTGTAGGTGCCGCCGTAGAGTTCGCTGATCGAGATGATGTTGTCGCCGGCCTGGGCGATGGTCTGGATCGCGTAGGTGATCGCCGCCATGCCGGTGGCCGTGGCCAGCGCGCCCACGCCGCCGTCGAGCGCGGCCATGCGTGCCTCGAGCACCCCGCAGGTGGGGTTCATGATCCGGGAATAGATGTTTCCCTGGACCTTGAGGTCGAACAGGTCGGCGGCGTGCTGGGCATCGTCGAAGCTGTACGAGGTGGTCTGGTGGATCGGCACGGCGACGGCGTGCTGGTCGTCCGGCTGGTAGCCGGCGTGCAGGGCGATGGTTTCGGGGCGCATGGTTTCCTCCATGGGTTGTCAGCTCGGAGACTGGCGGCGAGTCGAGGCGGGCGACTGTCCGGTGCGTTGCCGGCTCAGTCGGCGTCTTGCAACGCCTCGATCGCCTCGCGCAGTTGGCGGATCTTCTTTCGCTTGTAGAGGCGGTTGAGCCAGGGGCTGACCGCGCGGATCGGGATGCCGGCGCGATCGCCCAGTCCGTCGATCATGACGAAGTGCCCGTCATGGTGCCAGGCGAGGTTGTCGGCGGACAGGTCGTTGATCAGCACGTTCGAGTCGAGGGCCCAGTCGAAAAATTCCTCGAGTGCATCCCGCTCGCGCGGGCCGAAGCGCCCGGTCTCCACCAGGTCGCACAGCGTGGGGGCGAGATCACCGTTCTCGTCGAGTACCGCCTCGACCAGCAGGGCCGCGCCCAGGTCGGTGTCGACCACGCCGAGGATGTTCTGCATGTGCGGGCAGGGAGCCAGCCGGCCCGGGTGGAGGGCCCGGACCACCAGGTGCTCGATCATCTCGCGGGCGAAGGCGCGGTGATGCCCGATGCGGCGGCGCTTCTGGTAGAAGCGATCCCGCTCGTCCCGGCGTTCGATAAAGCGCGGGTTGACCACCTTGGCCAGCACGCGCGGGTCGTCCGGGTGGCGGAAGACGAGTTTCTGCGCCCCCTGGCCGACGGGGTCGAGGGCGGCGAGTTCGAGCGGTTTGATCAGGTCCATGGGGGCTCGGGGCAAAGCGGTAGATTGTAGCGCGCCGGCCGTGGCGGCTCAGTCGGCCTGTTCCTCGGCGGGGGTTATCTCGCGCTCGCAGGCCATGCCGGTCTCGATGCAGGTCAGGTTCTGCAAGGTCTGGCTCGCGATCTGATCGAGCGCCTGCCGGGTCAGGAAGGCCTGGTGGCCGGTGATCACCACGTTGTGAAAGCCCAGCAGGCGGGCGAACAGGTCGTCGGTGAGGATCTCGTCACTGCGGTCCTCGAAGAACAGCGGCCCCTCGTGCTCGTAGACGTCCAGGCCCAGGCCGCCGATCCGGCCGGACTTCAGGCCGTCGATCACCGCCTCGGTATCGATGACCGCCCCGCGGGCGGTGTTGACGATCACCACGCCGGGTTTCATCCGCGCGATCGCGGCCGCATCGATCAGGTGGTGGCTGTCCTCGGTCAGCGGGCAGTGCAGGCTGATCGCGTCGGCCTGCTCGAACAGCGTCTCGCGGGAGACGTATTCCACGCCCATCGCCTCGCAGTCGGGGTTGGGGTAGGGATCGTGGGCGATCACCCGCGCGCCGAAGCCGGCCTTGAGGATGCGGGCGAACACCGCCCCGATCTTGCCCGTGCCGATCACGCCGACCGTCTTGCCGACCACGTCGAAGCCGGCCAGGCCGTGCAGGGCGTAGTTGCCCATCCGCACCCGCGCGGTCGCCCGCGGGATCTGCCGGTTGACGGCCATCAGCAGGGCGACGGCGTGCTCGGCGACCGCGTTGGGCGAGTAGGCCGGCACGTGGACCACCCGCATGCCGGTCTCGGCGGCCGCGTCGAAATCGACGTGGTTGCAACCGGCGCAGCGCAGGGCGAGCACCTCGGTGCCGCCCGCGGCCAGCGCCCGGATCACCGGCGCGGCAAGCACGTCGTTGGCGAAGGCGCACACGGCCGGGTAGCCCTTCGCCAGATGGACCGTGTCCTCGGTCAGGCGCTGGGGAAAGAAGTCGATCTCGTGGTCGTGATCGTCGGTCGCGAAGGAGTCGCGGTCGTACGGCTTGGTGGAAAAGAAAGCGACTTTCATCTCCGTGCTCCCTGGCAAAGTACGTAAGGTCGGGGTGATCGGCATCGAGGCGGCTCGAGACAACGCCTGATCAATGGCCGTTTCCGATCGCGTCGCTCACGACATGGTCCAGCGCATCGAGCAGGTCGCCCAGAGCTTGTCGACAGGCGGCCTCGACGGCCCGTTGGCCGCTGAGGTCGAATCGGTCCGCCAGCATTCTCTCGTCCCGCAACTGCAGGATACGACCAATCAGCAGCGCACGTCGATCACGGTCGACGACCCGCATCGCGGCCGGTTGCGTCAAGGCCGGGGGCAGCCACGCGCGCAGGGGATCGAGTGCGGCATCCAGGTGGTGGCGGTGCCGGGCGCAGGCGACCAGTTGGCGCCAGGAATCGGTGTCCAGGGCGGGCAGCGGACGGGGTCTGCCTGCGGCGAGCAGGGCGGCGAGGCGCTCGGGATCGACGTGGCGCAACGGCCCGGCGGCCTGAGCGGGCAGGCGCGCCACGAACTCCGCGGCTGCACGTTCGACTGCCGACTTGCCCTCCGCCGTCAGGCCCATGGCCATGACCACCGCCTCGCGCCCCGAGGCGTGGTCGCGATGCTGGCCGAGATGCAGCACCTGCATGCCGGTGGCCGCCCAGAAGGCGACCAGGTCGTCGTCCACGCCGAAACTGGCACCGATAAAGTCCCGTCCCTCGTCACGAGCGGTCGCGCCGATCGCGGCCACCAGCTCGCTTCCTGCCCCCTGGCGGCGTGCCGCCGGATGGACGGCGATGCGCTGGATGCGTCGCCCCGTCAATCGTGGCCAGTCCGGCCAGCCGGCGTGGGCGGCGAGGGTCTGCGGTATCAGGTGGCCGCGCGGTCGGCGCTCGCCGTGAAAGACCGCCTCGGCCAGCTCGCCGGGGAGTCCGCCCTCGTCCTGGGTGGCGGCGGTGGCGATGACCGTCCGGTCGATGGCTTTGCCGGTCTCGATCGACCATAGCTGGCTCGCCGGGCCGTCCAGCAGCTGGCACAGGTCGCGCGGCGTGGTGCGATAGTGAGCCGCCACCAGCAACCCGAACCATTGCCCCAGGCGGCGCTCGTCGGCGGCCAACTCGCGTGGATCGAGCCGTGTCGGTGGGTCATGCGCTTGTGATGCACCGGCCGCTACGGTCTTGGCCGGTTCGGCATCCAGCAGCAACAGTCGGTCGACCAGCGGTTCGAGCGGGTCGCCCGGGGACCAGCGCAGGGGCGTGGTCATCCGGTGGTGGTGCACGGAGACGGCCAGCGACTCGAGTCGCGGCAGAAAACGCAGGGTAAAGCCTCGGCCGCTGCCCTCGTAGCCGTGTTCGGTGGTGGCGAAGACGCAGCGACCGAAGGTGGCGAACAGGGCCTCGAGCACGGACGCCGGCAGGGCGGCGGCCTCGTCGATCAGCAGCAGCCGGGCCTGGGGCAATTGTCCGCGAGCCTGATCGAGCAGCACGTCGGGTGGCAGGAAGCGCAATCGGTGGTCGCCGACCCGCATGGCCCCGTCGTCGTCGGTCGGCGCCCCGGTCGCCTCCTGCAGGCGCTCGAACAGCGGGTTGACCGTCTCGCGCCTCGGTGCGGTCACCAGCACGTCACCGAGTCCCTCCTCGAGCACGCGGGCGGCGGCCAGCCCCAGCGCCGAGGTCTTGCCGCGTCCGCGGTGCGAGCGCAGCACCAGGGGGCGGCGCGGGCGTCCCCGGGCCACGGCCAGGATGCGATCGACCGCCTCGGCCTGGTCGGGGGTGCGGCAGGGTGGAGTTGCCGCCGGTCGCAGGTCCCGGTCGGCCGCAGGCGTCGGTGGGAGTGACAGGGGACGGTCCTCGACGATCCGCCAGCAGATCGGTGCCTCGCCCAGGAGGCGTGTCAGCCGTTCGCGGTAGGCCGTGCCGGCATCGGTGGACCGGAAGGGATAGGGCACCAGGCGGGCCATCTCGACATCGTCCCGGCCTGGCCAGTCGGCCAGCGGTGGGGTGATCAGGACCAGACAGCCGCCGGCACGCACCCGGCCGGCGGCTGCTCCCAGTGCGTCGGGGTCGAAGCCGCTCATGGCGTTGACGATCACCCGCTCGCTTTCCCCGCCCAGTGCCTCGGCCGCCCGCCGGAACGAGAGCGAGTCGACCCCCGCCGGGGCGTCGGGGCCGATCCAGAGCGTGTCGTCACCGGCGCTGGACTCGGCCAGGGCGTGGCCCTGGGCGAGCGCCCAGCCTGGCGAACCGCTGACGGTCACGGGCAACCGATGGCCGGCCCGCTGCCACGCGGGCAGCGCGGCATCGAGCCGGTCGGTCAGGGAGGGATTGGCCGGTGAGCTGGGCATGGGGGCAGTGTAACGGCCCCGGCGCCCGTCTGTGGTCCGGTCAGCCGCCCACGGCGATGCCGCGGATCATGAAGAAGAACATCGCGGCGAGCAGGGCGGCCGCCGGGACGGTGATCACCCACGCGGCGATCACCTTTAGCATCAGCGAACGCTTGACCAGCTCGCGCTTGTACATCTTCTTCAGACTCTTGCGCTGGCTCTTGCTGATGTGTGCCTCGCGGCGGGTGCTCTTGTCCTTGAGTTCCTGGAGCATGCGCTCCTTTGCCTTGAGCGGGGCGGCGCGGAAACGCTCGAGGTATTCCTGCATCACCTCGTCGTCGTGAGCCTCGGGGTGCAGGTTGCGCACCTGCTGCTCGAGCCGGTCGTAGTTCGACTTGAGGTATTCGCGCAGGAAACCCACGCCGAACACCGCACCGATGGTGACGTGGGTGGTCGAGACCGGCAGGCCGAGCTGCGAGGCGAGGATGACGGTCAGCGTGGCGGCCATGGCGATGCAGTAGGCGCGCATCTGGTCGATGTCGGTGATCTCGTGGCCGACGGTGCGGATAAGCTTCGGCCCGTACAGGGCGAGGCCCACGGCCAGGCCCAGCGCGCCGATCAGCATGACCCACAGCGGGATGGCGGCCTCGGCGCCGGTGCCGGCGTTGGTGAGTGCATCGTTGATCGCTGCGAGCGGGCCGACGGCGTTGGCCACGTCGTTCGAGCCGTGGGCGAAGCTCAGCAGGGCGGCGGCGAAGATCAGCGGCAGGGTGAACAGGCGGTTGACGCTGGCCTTGCTGTTCTCGTTCATGCCCTCGGCGGCCCGGGCGACAATCGGCCGGACGATGACGAACACGATTGCGGCGATGACCAGGCCGATCAGCGCCGCCCCCAGGAATGGGATCTCGACAATCTTCTTGATTCCCTTGACCACCAGGTAGGTGCCGAACGCCCAGGCCATCAGGGCGAGAAACCACGGCACGCGTTTCTTCGCGGCCGTGAGCAGGTCGCCCTGGTAGGTGATGCTGCGCTTGATCAGGTAGAGCAGGCCGGCGGCGAGCAGGCCGCCGAGCAGTGGCGAGACGATCCAGCTGGCCACGATCTGGCCGACGGTGCCCCAGTTGGCGATCCCCCAACCGGCCGCGGCGATACCGCCGCCCATCACCCCGCCGACGATCGCGTGGGTGGTCGAGACGGGCGCACCCAGCGCGGTGGCGAGATTGAGCCAGATGGCGGCCGCGAGCAGGGCGGCCATCATCAGCCAGACGAAGGTCATCGGGTCGTCGATGGCGGCCGGATCGATGATGCCGCCCTTGATGGTGCTGACCACCTCGCCGCCGGCGATGATCGCGCCGGCCGCCTCGAAGATCGCGGCGATCACGATCGCCCCGCCCATGGTCAGGGCCTTCGAGCCGACCGCCGGGCCGACGTTGTTGGCGACATCGTTGGCGCCGATGTTCATGGCCATGTAGGCGCCGATCACCGCGGCGACCACCATCACGAGGCTGACGTGGCCGTGGGTGAGCCAGGTGAACAGTGCCACCCCGATCACGAACAGCAGGGCCACGCCGAAGCGAAGCAGTTCGCGCCGGGCCGGCTTGGCCACCTTGTCGAACGCGTCCATCTCGTTGAGATCCATATCGAATCCGCCTGTCACAATGTCATAAAAGGCGCACGTTAGCGGACGGGGGTGGCTTCGTCCATTTCCCGAGTGCGGCGATGGGTCTTGGGCGGTTTCCTTCCGGGACCGAATCTGGCCCAATAGCCGGCATGCCACGAACTCCCCTCGACATACTGAATACCGTCTTCGGCTACGAGGACTTCCGCCCGCCACAGGGCGAGGTGATCGAGACCGTCCTCTCCGGGCGCGATGCCCTGGTGCTGATGCCCACCGGCGGCGGGAAGTCGCTGTGCTACCAGGTGCCGGCGCTGTCGAGCCCCGGCACGGCCATCGTGGTCTCGCCCCTGATCGCGCTGATGCAGGACCAGGTCGCCGCCCTGCGCGAGCTGGGTGTGGCCGCGGCCTTCCTGAACTCCAGCCTGTCGGCCGAACAATCCCGCGAGGTCTTTCGTCGGCTGCATGCCGGGGAGCTGGATCTTCTCTACCTCGCCCCCGAGCGGCTGATGACCCCCGCGGCGCTCGAGCGCCTCGCCGGCCTGCCGATCAACCTGATCGCCATCGACGAGGCGCATTGCGTCTCCCAGTGGGGCCACGACTTCCGCCCGGAATACATTCGCCTGGGCGAGCTGGCCGACCACTTCCCGAACGTGCCGCGCATCGCGCTGACCGCCACGGCCGACGAGGCGACCCGCGAGGAGATCGTCGAGCGCCTGCGACTCTCCGACGCGCGGCGCTTCGTCTCCGGCTTCGACCGGCCGAATATCCGCTACCGCATCAGCCAGGGCAGCGGTGGCAGCCGCGACCGGTTGCTGCGCTTCATCCGCGAGGAGCATCCGAACGAGGCGGGCATCGTCTACTGCCTGTCGCGCAAGAAGGTCGAGCAGACCGCCGACTGGCTGACGGCGCAGGGGCTGGTGGCCCTGCCGTACCACGCCGGCCTGTCCGCCGATCACCGCCGCGAGGTCCAGGAACGCTTTCTCGCCGAGGAGGGCGTGATCGTGGTGGCGACCATCGCCTTCGGCATGGGCATCGACAAGCCCGACGTGCGTTTCGTCGCGCATCTCAACCTGCCCAAGAGCATCGAGGCCTACTACCAGGAGACCGGCCGGGCCGGCCGCGACGGGATGCCGGCGGATGCCTGGATGGATTACGGCCTGCAGGACGTCCTCACCCTGCGCCAGATGATGGCGGGCTCCGTAGCCGACGAACGCATCAAGCGCATCGAGCGGGCCAAGCTCGACGCCATGCTCGGGCTGACCGAGGAGACCCGCTGCCGTCGCCAGTCGCTGCTGGGCTACTTCGGCGAGACCCTGGCCGAGCCCTGCGGCAACTGCGACAACTGCCTCGAGCCACCCGAGACCTGGGATGCCACCGAGGCGGCGCAGAAGGCGCTGTCCTGCATTCATCGCACCGGCCAGCGTTTCGGCGTGAACTACCTGGTTGCCGTCCTGCGCGGCGAGGTCGACGAGCGGATGCGCCGCTTCGGCCACGACCGGATCTCGACCTTCGGTATCGGGGACGAGTTGTCGGCGACGGGGTGGCGCGGGCTGTTCCGCCAGTTGATCGCCCGTGGGCTGATCGCCGTCGATGCCGAGGGCCACGGCGGCTTGCATCTCGACCCCAGTGCCCGCGCGGTGCTCCGAGGCGAAGAGCGCCTGCACCTGCGCCCGGAGAAGAAGCGCCGGGCGGCCGCGCGCGGGGCGAAGCCGGGCAGCACACCGGTGCCGGTGGAGGACGAGCCGCTCTGGGATTCGCTGCGTGCGCATCGAAAGACCCTGGCCGAGGAACAGGGCATCCCGCCCTACATGGTGTTCAGCGACGCCACGCTCAAGCACATGCTCGAGGTTCGTCCGAGCCGCCTCGAGGAGATGGCGGCCGTCAGCGGGGTGGGCGAGCACAAGCTGGAGAAATACGGCCAGGATTTCCTGCGCATCCTGCAGGCCCACGCGGGGTGAAAAGGCGCCATGAACGGGTTGAGTTGTCGGGAGTTTCCCAAGATGATCGCGGGCTTGCCCGGAACCTCGATGCCGGGGGCAAGCACATGACCGCAGAAGACAACGCCGACAAGCCGAGTGATCGTCCCCAGCGAGGGGTGTTCCGCACGGCCGATCTCCCGTCGGAGCAGCGAAACGAGGCATGGAACGCCATTGCCGGTTCCTTTTTCGATCATGTCGTGCCGCTGGTGGACAAGGCCATGGACGGCGAGATCCATTCCGACCTGCTGGGCAGCTGGTCGACCTGCACGATCCGTTTCAACCCGCATTCCTACGCTCGACGCAAGGCGCGTAGTCCCGAGGAAGGTCTCAACCACTACTTCATCCAGCTCTATCGCCGCGGCACGCTGCACGGCGAATGCGCCGGTCATGGCGTCTACGTCCGCCCGGGTGACATCCTGATCCTCGATGTACGCGAAGCGCTGACATTGCGGGCCTCGGCGGGGGAGATCGTCACCCTGATCATTCCCCATGCTGCCATCGAGCGACTACCGGACGGTCTTCACGGACTGGTGCTGCGTCACGAGGACGTTTCCACGCGCCAACTGGCGTTTCGTTTCGAATCCCTGCAGGCCCAGGTGGCGGACATGAGCCCCGAGGAGATCGAGGCATCGCAATCGGCGATCCGCGAGGCATTGATCACGGCGATCGACCACACCCTGAAGCAAGCCGATCTGCCGGCACAGCAGGGCGCTCCCGGCAAGACGTCCGAGGAGATCGCTGACGATACCGCCTCGTTGCGTGCGGTTCAGGACATCTTGCTCGACTGGTCCGGTCGCGACGACTGAGCCGTTGCCGGCATCCGGTCGGCCCGGGAAGGGGTAACGGCCGGCTTGCACAAAAGGTGTATGAATATACAGTATCGGCATGAACGCCCATGCCGAGCTCTCCGCCCGTTCCAACTTCAGCTTTCTCGCTGCCACGTCCGACCCTGAGCGGCTGGTGGCGGTGGCGGCCGCGCGCGGCTACGCGGCCATCGCCATCTGCGACGAGTGTTCGTTCGCCGGGGTGGTGCGTGCCCACCAGGGCTGGCGGGCGTTGCCGGAGGCCGGGCGACCGCGGCTGATTCTCGGCACGCGGCTGGTGCTCGAGGAGGGCGACACGCTGGTGCTGCTGGCCGCGAGCCGTGCCGGTTATGCCGCGATCAGCCAGTTGATCACCCGCGGGCGCCGGGCGGCGGCCAAGGGCGCGTATAGGCTCGAACGGGCGGACGTGCTCGGGGGGCTGAGTGCCGGGGTGCGGGTGATCTGGCAGGTGCCGCCCGGTGAAGCGATCGCGCCGGGCTGGCTGACGGGCGCCGGTATCCGGCCCTGGCTGGGCGTGGTCGCCTGGCTCGACGGGCGGGACGGCCATCGGTTCGCGGCGGCCCGGCAGCTGGCCGAAGAGCACGGCCTGCCGATCACGGCGCTGGGCGACACGCTGATGGCCGAGCGGGAGGAAAAGCCGCTGCTGGACGTGGTCACCGCCTTGCGGCATCGCGTGTCCGTGATGGAGGCCGCCGACCGCCTGCCGTCGAATGCCGAGCGCCACCTGCGCCCGGTCGAGGCGCTCGCCGAGCTGTTTCCGGCCGCGTGGCGGGCCGAGGCGTTGCGCCTCGCCGAGTCATGCCGCTTCTCGCTCGATGAACTCTCCTACGAGTACCCGCTCGACGACATCCCCGACGGGATGACCGGCGCCGAGCAGTTGCGCCGCCTGACCTTCGAGGGCGCGGCGACCCGCTGGCCGGACGGCATCCCCGAAGGCGTGGTCGCCCAGATCGAGCGCGAGCTTGCCATCATCGAGGAGATGGCCTTCGAGCCGTATTTCCTCACCGTGCACGACATCGTGCGCTTCGCCCGCTCGCGCGGCATTCTCTGCCAGGGACGCGGTTCGGCGGCCAACTCGGCGGTGTGCTTCGCGCTCGGCATCACCGCGGTCAATCCGGCCGAATCCTCGATGCTGTTCGAGCGCTTCATCTCGAAAGAGCGCGCCGAGCCGCCGGACATCGACGTCGACTTCGAGCACCACCGCCGCGAGGAGGTGATGCAGTACATCTACCGCCGCTACGGCCGCGACCGGGCCGCGCTGGCGGCCACCGTGATCCGCTACCGGCGCCGCTCGGCGCTGCGCGACGCCGCCCGGGCGCTGGGCGTGGGCGAGGACGTGACCGAGCGCGTCAACGAACAGCTCGCCTGGTGGGACCGCGAGGTGGACGCCGACAAGCTCCGTGCCGCCGGCATCGACGGCAACCTGCGCCAGATCCGCTGGTGGCTGGCCATCGCCCGCCAACTGACCGGCATGCCACGGCATCTCTCCCAGCACGTCGGCGGGTTCGTCATCGCCCGCGGGCCGCTGGCGGATCTCGTGCCGGTGGAGAACGCCTCGATGGCCGACCGTACCGTGATCCAGTGGGACAAGGACGACCTGGATGCCGTGGGGTTGATGAAGATCGACGTGCTGGCCCTGGGCATGCTTTCCGCGGTGCGCCGGGCGATGGAGTTGGTCAATCATCACCGCCCGCGTGACCGGGAACTGGCGCTGTGGTCGATCCCGCGCGAGGACCCGGCGACCTTCGAGATGATCAGCCGGGCGGACACCGTCGGCGTGTTCCAGATCGAGTCGCGCGCGCAGATGAGCATGCTGCCGCGCCTGCAGCCCCGCTCGTTCTACGATCTCGTGATCGAGATCGCCATCGTCCGTCCCGGCCCGATCCAGGGCGAGATGGTCCATCCCTACCTCAAGCGCCGCCAGGGGCTCGAGCGCGAGGAGTATCCCAACGAGGCGATCCGGCGGGTGCTGGGTCGCACGCTCGGGGTGCCGATCTTCCAGGAGCAGGTGATCGAGCTGGCCATGGTCGCCGCGGGTTTCTCGGCCGGCGAGGCCGACCAGTTGCGCCGGGCGCTGGGGGCGTGGCGCAAGCGCGGCACGCTCGAGGACTTTCGCCGACGCCTTTACGACGGCATGACCGCGCGCGGCTTCGCGCCCGAGTTCGCCGACCGCGTCTACCGGCAGATCCTCGGCTTCGGCGAGTACGGCTTTCCCGAGTCGCACTCGGCGAGCTTCGCGGTGATCGCCTACGCCTCGGCCTGGCTGAAATGCCACGAGCCGGTGGCCTTCTACTGCGCGCTGTTGAACAGCCAGCCGATGGGATTCTACGGCCCGTCGCAACTGGTACAGGACGCCCGCCGCCACGGCGTGACGGTGCGGCCGCCCTGCGTGGTGACCAGTGGGGCCGAGAGCACGCTCGAGTCACTGGGGGAGAAGGGCGGCGCGGTCGAGACCCATGCGCTGCGCCTGGGACTGGGGCGCATCCACGGGTTGTCCGGGTCCGGCATCGAGCGCCTGCTGGCCGCCCGCGACGCGATGGCCTTTCGCGACGTGGCCGACTGCGTGCGCCGCGCGCGACTGGATGCCCGCGATCGTCGCGCGCTGGCGCATGCCGGCGCCTTCTCGGCACTGGAGGCCAACCGCTACGCGGCACACTGGTCGGCAAGCGGCATCCCCGCGGCCATGGACCTCGAGGCCGGGCTGCCGGCCGATCACATGGTGGCCGAGCCGTCGGTCGAGTTGCCTGCGCCGAACCGGGCCGAGACCATCGTCGCCGACTACCAACGCCTGGGGCTGTCGTTGAACGGCCACCCGCTGGCCCTGCTGCGCGAGCGGTTGCGGCGATTGCGCCTGCGCCGCAGCGACGAGCTGAAAACCCGCCACGACGGCGCGCACACCCGCTACTGCGGGCTGGTGACCATGCGACAGCGCCCCGGCACAGCCAAGGGCACGGTGTTCCTGACGCTCGAGGACGAGGCCGGCACGGTCAACGTGATCGTCTGGCCGGACCGGGTGGCCGAGTACCGGCAGGTGGTGGTCAATGCCCGCCTGCTGGAGGTGCGCGGTCAGTGGCAGCAGCGCGACGGGGTCGCGCATCTCGTCGCGCGGATGCTGGTCGATCACAGCGACTGGCTGGGCGCGTTGCCGACCCGCTCGCGGGACTTTCATTGAGCTTCCCCGCGACCATCCGGCGGGGCTAGGGGGAGCCTGTCATCGTTTCGTCACGCGAACAGCAATGCGAAACGTTTGCATTTGCATAAATGGCCGCTATACTGATCCCGTCAATTGAGAACGAAGGGGCTGGTCGAGTCAGCCAAACCCCATGCGCATATCGACTCAATCGACTCATTCACTGACCCGGGAACTCCTGAATCTCCTCTCGGTCATAGGTCTGAGTCACGTTGAGAAGCTTCTTCGTTCTTCATCGACTCCTCCTGCGGTGAGTTTGCGGGCAGGTTTGTTCCCACGCGGAGCGACCTGCCCATTTTTTTGTCTGCCCGATTCCCGTCGGCGCTGGTCACATGATCATTCACCCCGGCCGGCCATCGACCATCCCCACGGGATCACCGCCGTCGATGACATGCGATTTCGTTAGCTTGTGAATCCGTTCGTGGGCTCCACGGCTGGGCAGGGTCGCTGCCGCGAACTAGACTCCCTCGCTGGATGATTGATCCACCAAAGGGGAGACAACAATGAAAACGACGACCAAACACATCGCCGCCGCAGCGCTGTTCCTGCCGATGGCGGTCGGGTTCGGCCCGATGGCGCACGCCGCCGACCGGGTCGAGCTTGAACACGATGACATGACCCTGATCGGCCACATGGAGATGGCGCCGGACAGCGAGGTCGAGGACGGCGTGGTGCTGATGGTCCACGGCACCCTGGCCCACGGCCAGATGGAGATCATGCGCGGCATGCAGGAATTGCTGCGGGATGCCGGCTACAACTCGCTTTCGATCAACCTGAGCCTTGGCCAGGATGCCCGCGAGGGCATGTACGACTGTGATTCCACCCACCGTCACAAGCACGAGGATGCGGTCGAGGAGATCGCCGCGTGGGTCGGGTGGCTCAAGGACGAGGGTGCCGAGCGGCTCGCGGTGCTGGGGCATTCGCGCGGTGGCAACCAGGTGGCGCGCTATCTCGCCGAGCAGGCCGATCCGACGGTCGACAAGGCGGTCCTGCTGGCGCCACAGACCTGGTCCGAGGGTTACAACGAGAAGGATTACGAGTCGAATTACGAGACCGAGCTCGCCCCGTTGCTCGAGAAGGCCGAGGCACTGGTCGGCGAGGGCAAGGGTGACGAGATCATGGAAATGGATTTCATCTACTGCCCGGATACCCGTGCCGCGGCCGCAAGCGTGGTCAGCTACTACCGCGAGGACCCGCGCATGGACACGCCCACCGTGCTGGGCGAGACGTCGATCGAGACCCTGGTCGTGGTCGCCGGTGCCGATGAGACGGTCACCGACCTCGAGGAGAAGATGGAAGAGCGGGTCGAGGACGATCACGTCGAGATGACCGTCGTCGACGGTGCCGACCACATGTTCCGCGATCTGTTCCTCTATGACGCGGCGGACGCGGCCACCGATTTCATCGGCTGGCAGTAAGTCGCGGGATCGCTGGCCCGACACGCCGGCAGGTCAAGCAAGGGCGGGCCCGCGGGCCCGCCTTTTTCGTGGCGCTCCCCGGTCGGTCGAGCCGGTGGCCCATCCCGGGGTTGAATTACTCCGGGCCGGGCTTACTTCTCGGCGAGGTCGAGCACCGATTCGACGATATCGCTCATGGTGACCAGGCCGACCAGATCGTCGTTTCGCAGCACGATCACGCGTCGGATCGACTGCGACACCATCAGGCGGGCGGCATACTTGACCTCCATCCCCTCGGGCAGCGAGATCGCCGGCTTGCTCATCACGTCGTAGACGTTGGCCAGGTCGATATCGCCATCGTCGGCCACGATCGTCCGCAGAATCGATGTGTAGGTCAGAATGCCGTAGGCGTCGTAGGCATGAGCCTTCTCCACCACCAGTGACTTGACGCGGTGCTGGCGCATTGCCTGGAGGGCGTCGCGCAGGCTGGCCATCGGCGAGATGGTGACCACCTCGCGTTCCATCACGTCACCGACGAGGCGCGGGCGGGTATCAGAGGTCATCTTTGACGTTCTCCTGGAAGCGTTGTACCTGGCGGTTCTCGATGCCGGCGATGTGTTCGAGGGGCAGGGTGAAGACCACGCCGCGCGAGTGCTCGGCCAGTTCGAGCTCCTGGGTCAGCGCCTTCATCACCTTGAGCGACAGCGTGCGTTCGAGCACGAACAGCAACACCGACTGACTGCCCTCGTAGGTCAGCCCGAAGAAGGTCTTCTTCTCCTCGGCGCCGATGCCGCGGGCATCGAGCAGGGTCACGCCGCCGGCACCGGCGGCCTTGGCCACCTCGATGGCCTTTTCCTCCATGTCCTCGGCGAGAATGGCGACCAGTACGGAAAATCTCATCGCGGTAGGTCCTCTTTATGTCGATGTGTCGTTCGGTGGCCGGCTTGCCAGCCAGCGGTTGGCGAGATCGGCGAAGATGGCGTAGCCGAGCACGGTCACGATCGGGAAGATCGAGGCGAAGGCGATCAGGCCGAAGCCGTCCATCAGTGCATCGCGCCCGTCGATTTGCGTGGCCAGGCCGATGCCCAGCGCGGTGACCAGCGGCACCGTCACCTCGGAGGTGGTCACCCCGCCCAGATCATAGGCCAGGGCGATGATGTAACGCGGCGCCAGGAATGTCAGCAGGATCACCAGCGCGTAGCCGCCGATCACGTAATAATGGATCGAGTCCCCGGCGAGGATGCGATGCACGCCGATGGTGATGCCGATCGCCACGCCGATGGCGACCAGCAAGCGGATCATGCTCGCGCGGATCTGGCCGCGCGCGGCTTCCTCGGCCTGGTTGCCGATGGCGATCAACGCCGGTTCGGCCATGGTGGTGGCAAAGCCGATGGCGAAGGCGAACAGGTAGAGGAAGACCACGTTGTCGCGGGCGATCAGTTGGTCGGCCATGCGCTCGCCGATGGGGAACAGGCCGAGTTTCAGGCCGACGACGAAGGCATACAGCCCCAGGACCACCAGCAGAAAGCCGATCACCACGCGCTTGAGGTGCGGGATGCGCTGGCGGAGGATCGCCAGCTGGAAGAACAGCACCGCAGCGATGATGGGCAGCACGTCGCGAATCGTGATCAGCAGGCCGGTGAGAATGCCGAGCGGGTCGAGCTCGGCCGACTTGTCGCCGCCCTGTGCAGCCAGATCTGGGCTGTCGCTCCCCGGGTCGACGCCGACGATCTCGAACACGTAGATGCCGTAGGCCTGCACGGTGATCATCGGCACCATCACGGCAAGTGCCACCAGACCGAAGCCGTCGGAGAGCACGTTGCGCCCGCTGATCGAGGCGGCCAGCCCCATGCCGAGCGCGGCGATCAGCGGCACGGTGACGATATTGGTGGTCACCCCGCCCGAGTCATAGGCCAGGCCGACGATCTCTGGCGGGGCGAACCAGGTGATGGTCACCACCAGGATGTAGCCGACGATCATGAACCAGTGAATCGGCCAGCCGAGCAGGGTGCGTAGTACGCCCAAGGCCACCACCAGGCCCACCGAGGTGGCGATGATCAATCGCAGGGTGAGCGCGTCGATATGGCCCTGGCTGATGGTCTGGGCCTGTTCGGCCACCGCGATCAGGGCCGGCTCGGCGATCACCGCGGCGAAACCGAAGGCAAAGCCGAACGCGAGCAGCAGGGGCAGCGACCCGCGCCGGGCAAAGGCATTCGAGAGGCTCTTGCCGATGGGAAAGATGCCCATCTCCAGGCCCTGCAGGAACAGGGCGACCCCGACGACGACCACGCCCAGGCCGATCAGGATGCCCGCCAGGCCCTCGGGCACCGACTGCAGCACGACAAGCTGAAACGTCGCGACCACCAGCACGATCGGCAGCAGGTTGCGCCCGGCGTGCAGCAGGGTGTGCCAGAACATCGAAAGTTCGCGCAAAACCGTAATCGCTCCCCGTGGTGGAACGCACCGTGCACACGGTGCCGCATGCTTGTCATGAGGCTGATGACGCCTGATGATACCTTCCAATCATCGCCCACGCCGACCCAAGGAGCGACCGATGGCCGAATCCTGCCCCATCCTGATTGCCAGTGACCTCTCCGATGCCAGCGAGCTGGCGGTGACCCGGGCGACGCAGTTGGCCGCCCGCCGCGCCTGCCCCCTGATCGCACTGCACGTCATCCAGGAAGAGCCCTTGTGGTGGGTGGTCAAGAGCCGTGATCTCGACCCGGACGATCTGCGCGGCGAGTTGCTCCAGGAGGCGCTCGCCGGACTCAAGACCCAATTGCAGGAGGCGGCGGGACGCCTGGGCATCGAGCCGCCCGACTCGCAGGTACAGGCCCGCCTGGGCAAGCCGGTGGCCGTGGCCAGCGAGATGGCGGCCGCCATCCATGCGCGCCTGGTGGTGGTGGGCGCCCACGGGCGCCATGCGGTGCGCGACTGGTTCATCGGCACGACCGCCGAGAAAATGGTACGCGCCGGCAACGTGCCGGTGCTGGTCGCCCGGGTGGAGCCCACCCACAGCTACCAGAAGGTGGTGGTCGCGATCGATTTCTCCGAATCGAGCCGGGCGGCCCTGCGGGCAGCACTTGACTGGGCGCCGCAGGCGCAGTTCACCCTGGTGCACGTATACGAGACCTGGTTCGAGACGTACATCGCGCCGGCGACCTACGAGCGCCTGCGTGACGAACAGGAGGAGGCGCTGCATGACCGGCTGCGCGAGTTCGCCCACGAGGCGGGCGTAAGCAGTGACCAGGAGCCCGACTACCGCGTGATTGCCGGTCATCCCGGCACGGCGGTGATCGACGCGGCGGTCAATGCCCACGCCGATCTCACCGTCTGCGGCACCCAGGGCGAGACCGGCCTGCGTCATTTGTTGCTCGGCAGCGTCGCCCAGCACATCCTGCGCGAATCCAGGGGAGATGTGCTGACCGTGCGGGCCAGCGACGAGGAAGTGTGACGATCGGTAGTCAGGGCATCCGATCGATCGGCGCCTTCCTTTACAACGGCCGGTTCGGGTGCTTGATTTGATCGATGCCCGCCCAGTTCTCGACGAGGAATCCACCATGCTCATCTACAGTCACCCGGTCTGTCGGAAGCACGAGAACGAGAACGACGTCATGCTGCCGCACCCGGAGCGTCCCGAGCGCCTGGATGCGGTGGAGGCGGCGATCGAGCGGTTTCCGGCGGATCGATACGAGGCGGTCGAGGCGCCGCTGGGCGAAAAGAGCGACTACGAACTGGCCCATGATCCGCGCTATGTCGAGGCCATATTCAGTCAGGCACCCACCGATTCCGGCGTGCTGCGCGTCGACGGCGATACGTCGCTGAACCGGTACACCATCGAGGCCAGCCGACGCGTGGTGGGGGCGGCCAAGGCCGCCGTGGACGAGGTCCTGTCCGGACCCGAGCGACGGGCCTTCCTCGCGACCCGGCCGCCGGGGCATCACGCCGGGCCCTGTCAGCCGCGCGGCTTCTGCGTGTTCAACAACGTCGCGATCGCGGCCTACTACGCCATCCGTCACCACGGGCTCGAGCGGGTGGCGATCGTCGACTTCGACGTCCACCACGGTGACGGCACCGAGGAGATCGTCGCCAACAGCGACGCGGTACGGTTCTTCTCGGTGTTCCAGCACCCGTTCTACCCCTATTCGGGCATTCCGCCGCTCGCCGACAACTGCTTCCCGATCGGCCTGCCCAACATGACCGACGGCGAGGCCTTTCGCAAAGGCATTGAGGAATCGGTCTGGTTCGAGACACTGCGCGACTTCCGCCCGCAGCTGCTGCTGTTCTCCGCCGGTTTCGACGCCCACAAGAACGATCCGCTCGGCGGCTGGCTTCTCGAGGACGAGGATTTTGCCTGGCTTACTCGCGAGGCGATCGCGGCCGCCGGCGGCGACGACCTGCCGGTGGTCTCGCTGCTGGAGGGCGGTTACGACCTGGAAGGGCTGGAGGACTCGGTACTGGCCCACCTGAAGGCCCTGGACGGGGATGCCGGCTGAGCCGATCGCACTCGAGCAACTCGAGGCGGAGATTCGGGCCTGCCGGTTGTGCGAGGCCGAGTTGCCGCTCGGTCCGCGGCCGGTGTTCATCGCCCGGCGCGAGGCCCGCCTGCTGATCGCCGCGCAGGCCCCGGGGCGGCGCGTGCACGAGACCGGCCTGCCGTTCAACGACCCCAGCGGTGACCGCCTGCGCGACTGGCTCGGCATCGACCGCGAGACCTTCTACCACCATCCGGCCATCGCCATCGTGCCGATGGGGTTCTGCTTTCCCGGCACCGGCCGGGGCGGGGACCTGCCGCCACGGCCCGAATGCGCCCCGACCTGGCGTCGGCCGCTGCTGGCGGCCATGCCAGAGGTGGAGACCACGGTCGTGATCGGCCGCTATGCGCTGGGCTGGCACCTGGGGCTCAAGGGCGGGCAGCGCGTGACCGATCTGGTCGCCGACTGGCGCCGCCTGGCCCCGGTGCACTTCCCGCTGCCCCATCCCAGTCCGCGCAACAACCGTTGGCTGAGAAACAACCCGTGGTTCGAGGACGAGGTCGTGCCGGACCTGCGCGAACGGGTCGCGCAATTGCTCGGCACGCAATGAGCTCGGCAACCCGGCTCACTCGCGGAACTTGAGGCCGACCTGGGTAATGGTCGGCCCGTCCATCTCCCGGACGGTCAGGCTGACGCGGTCGAGGTCCACGGAATCACCCACCACCGGCGGGTTGCGCAACAGCGCCTTGATCGCCCCGTCGAGGGTCGCCTCCTGCAGTTCTTCCGGCGGTTGGATGCCGTAGACCTGGGCGAGATCGGCGACCCGGGCCCCGCCGCGCAGCGAGAAGGCGCCGAAGAAGGTCTGCTCGGCCAGATCCGCCTTCTTGCGCCGCTCGCCGGTGAAAAAGCGGTTGAGGTCGTTGATCATGTCCTCGGGGATGATGGTCAGCACGATATCGCCCGACTGGAAGCGAAAGCCCGCCTCCGCCTTGCGCAGGGCGAGATTGCGCACCACGCCGGCGATGGTCACCGACTCGCCGAACGGCATGCGTTCCGGCCCGGCCCCGTCGGCGTCGGTGTGTTCGCCCACCACGAACTGCACCAACTCCAGGCGCGGCTCGATCGGCAGGTTGAGATCCGCCCGCTGGCGCGGCTCGGCCAGCGGCGGCACCTCGACACGCAACAGGCGCGCGGCCAGCGGCACGGTGCTGCCCTGGATCAACAGCGAGGTGATCACCACCACGTAGGCGATCTCGAAGAAGCGTTCGGCATTCGGGATGCCGTAGATCATCGGGAACAGGGCGAGCACGATCGGCACCGCACCGCGCAGGCCCACCCAGGCGATGAAGGTGGTCTCGCGCCAGTTGAAGTGAAACGGCCACAGCCCGATCCAGATCGCGAGCGGTCGGGCCACCAGCAACAGGGCGAACGCCAGGATCAGCGCCGGCACGATCTGGTCGATCACTGCGCTGGGCGTGACCAGGAGCCCCAGGATCAGGAACATGCCCGCCTGCGCCAGCCAGGCCAGGCCGTCCATGATGCGCAGGACGTGGAACGTGCCCCGGTTGCGCGCCGTGCCGATCACCAGCCCCGTGAGATACACCCCCAGAAAGCCGCTGCCGCCCAGCTGGTTGATCAGGGCGAACGACAGCAGCCCCCCCGAGGCGATCAGCAGGGCGTAGAGTCCTTCGGCCAGCTCGATTCGCCGCAGCACCTCGCGCAGCAGGAAGCCGAATGCCACGCCGAGCACCGCGCCGATGCCGAACTGCTGGACCAGGAAGACGAGGATCCACGGGTCGAGCAGCGACTGGCCGGCGGAGATCACCTCGAGCAGGGTGATGGTGAGGAAGATCGCCATCGGGTCGTTGATGCCCGACTCGATCTCAAGCGTCGACCCGACCCGTTCGTTCAGCCTCGTGCCGCTGCCCTTCAGTAGCGAGAACACCGCCGCGGCATCCGTCGAGCCGATGATCGCCCCCATCAGCAGCCCGTAGTACCAGTCGAACCCCATCAGCCAGGTGGCCAGTGCACCCATGGCCCCGGCGGTGATCATCACGCCGATGGTGGCCAGTGACAGGGCGGGCCGGAGCGCGACGCGGAAGGTCCGGATGTGCGTGCGCAGGCCGCCGTCGAGCAGGATGATGGCCAGCGCGAGGTTGCCGATCAGGAACGCGGTCTGGAAGTCGTCGAACTCGACGCCACCGATGCCGTCCTGGCCGGCGAGCATGCCCACGCCGAGGAAGATCAGCAGCAGGGGGAAGCCGAAACGCGACGAGGCCATGCCGGCGAGAATGCTGGTGAACAGCAGCAGGGCGCCGAGCAGGATAAACGAGTTGGTCGCGTCCATGGCCTCGATTCCGGCGTGGGTGGTCGGCCTTCAACTATACGCGAGGCCTCCCGTCGAGCGGACGCGGGTCGGTGACGCCGTGGGGCCCGTGACCCCGTGGGCGGGGGGGTCAGCTCGCGGTGGCGAGAAAGGCCGGCGGGGGGAGAAAGGCCCGAACGGTGGCCGGCGCGGTCGGTTGTGGCGCCGTCGATTGGGGGAAGCGGGCGTCGATCTCTCGGCGCACCGCGGCCTGCTCCGGCAGCAGCGGCAGGTGGCCGCCGGCCAGCATCTCCACGGCATCCGACAGGCCCAGTCGTTCCAGGTGCTGGGTGGGGGCCTCGAGGAAGGTCTCGAGGTCCAGCCCGGTGGTCGACAGCCGGCAGGCGCGGAAGATGTTGGCCCAGAAATCGATCACGTCGTCGTGGTAGGTCTGCATGGTGGCGCTCCTTTCGTTGACTGCCTACAAACTAGGCATGTCCAGATAGTATGCACACAATCTGGACGTGTCAACAAACTCGCGTCATTTTTATTGACATACCCGTGGCCGGGCGGAGAATGGGCACCATGAACGCCGCCACGACCATCGACGACCTCAAGTGGGATCTGCGCCAGCGCCTCAAGCTGCTCGAGTGCACCCTGTTGCTCAACGGCTGGGTGCGCACCCAGGCCCTGACCGATACCTTCGGTATCAGCCGGGCTCAGGCATCCAAGGACTTCGCGGTCTACCAGTCACTCGCCCCGGACAACCTCGTCTACAACCGCTCGCGGAAGGTTTACGAGCCGGGCGAGCGCTTCGCCGCGCGGTTGTTGTCCGGGCGGACGTCCGAGTTGCTGGACGTGCTGGGCGCCTTGCCGGGTGAGAATCGGCCGGTGGTCGCGCTGGCGGCGGCCGGGCCGAACGTGGAACTGCTGCGTCCGCTCGAGCGGGAACTGGACCTCGACATCCTGCGGGCGGTGTCGGCGGCGGCCAGCAACGGCCATCGGCTGCGGGTGGAATACCAGTCGATGCGTCGCCCCGAACCGCGCCCGATCGAGCTCTCCCCGCACACGCTGGTTTTCAGCGGGTTTCGTTGGCACCTGCGGGCATTCAGTCACGAGCACGAGGAGTACCGCGATTTCGTGCTGGCGCGGATGGCGAACCCCGAGCCGCTGCCGGATCGAGCCGGCACGTCGCGCGAGGGAGATGCCGACTGGTTCGAGGAGGTGGAATTGCGCGTCGGCGTGCACCCGGACCTGCCGGGCCCCCAGCAGGCGGTGATCGCCGCGGATTACGGCATGGTCGACGGCGAGCGACGCGTCACCGTGCGCCGTGCACTGCTGCCCTACCTGCTGCGACTGATGCAGATCGAGCCCGAGCGGGAACACCCGGATCCGGTGGTTCAGCAGATTCGCCTGCTCAACCCCGGGGTGGTGGCCCGCAAGGGCTGGGACTGACGCGCGGGGGAGGTTCTAACCTTGTCCGACGCGCTGGCAGCGATTGCCGCCCTGGGCCTTGGTGTGCTGCAGGCCTCGAGCGCGTGGCGGTAAGTCTCCTTGGATGTCCGGCCGGTCTCCAGGTTCGTCACGCCACAGGAAATGGTGATGACCTTCAGGGTGCCACCATCGCGGCGCAACCTGGCGTGTGTCATTCGCGTAAGGATTTGGTCGGCTAGATCTATCCCCGCCGCACCGTTTTGCCCCGTCGTTGCTGCCGCCGTCAAACAGGAGGGTTGTCGGGAGGTGCGGGGCCTGTCGGTCGGCCCGGCGGTAACCAAGGCGTTCTGGACAGATTCCGTTCGTTCGCTATCGCACGCGGGCGGAGCGGCACCCGATTGGCCGTCGCCGTGTTGCTCGAGCACAGCGATGAATGGCAGGCAAGCCGGCGGCACATGAGTCTCGAGAGGCTGGCCGCGGTGCGGATGCCGAATGCCAAACTGACTTTCAGCAGTGCGGCGTAAACGGCGACGAGGCCTGCGGTGCACATCCCGCTCTTACACCATTTGACAGGACACTACCGCCCTCAATTTGGTCGAGCGGGAGGATGTCCTCGGCATTGACCGCACGGCCGAACAGGAACCCTTGTCCGTGGAAGCAGCCTTCCCGAATCAGGAATTGCCCCTGATCGCCGTTCTCCACCCCCTCGGCGAGTACGTCCATCCCAAGGCTGTTCCCTAGCGCGATGATGGCCCGGGCAATGGCCGCATCACTGTTGTCGCCTGTAATCCCCCTCACGAAGGCCTGGTCGATCTTGAGCTTGTCGACCGGCAGTTCCTTGAGCCGGGCGAGCGACGAGTGGCCGGTGCCGAAATCGTCGATGGACAGGCGCACCCCGAGTTTTTTCAATCCCAGCAGGGTATCGACGGCACCTCGATGCTCCACGAGGAATGTTTCGGTGACTTCGAGCTCGAGCGAATCGGGCGGCATGCCGGTCTCCTTGAGAACCTTGTCAACCGTGCCGACGATGTCTTTCTCTATCAGTTGCCGACCCGACAGGTTCACCGCCACGCGACGTGGCTTGCCCTCGGGCCTGGCATGGCTCATCGACTCCTCGCAGGCGCGCCGGAGCACCCACTCGCCAAGCGCCACGATCAGACCGGAATCCTCGGCGACGGGGATGAACTCGCCGGGTGATATCTCGGGCTCGTTCGGTGGGCGCCAGCGGACGAGCGCTTCCGATCCGATGATGGCCCCGGTCCGCATGTCCACCTGGGGCTGGTAGCAAACGACGAAATCCTCGCGTTCCAGGGCAAGCCGCAGGCTGCTCTCGAGGAGCATCTTTTCCCGGCTGTAGTTGGGTGTGCCGGGGCTGTAGACCGTGTGGGTGTTTCTGCCCGATCGCTTGGATTCGTGCAAGGCCGAATGAGCGTGTCGGAGCAGGGTCGGTGCATCTCCGCCGTCCTCCGGTCCGATGGCAATGCCGACCGTCGCGGTCAGCGCCACGTCAACGCCTTCGAGGGAGATCGGCTGGTCGATCCGTTCGAGAAGCGAGCGAGCCTGATCATCGGCTTTCTCGACCGAATCCACCTGGGACAGCATGACGAATTCATCGCCACTGAAGCGTGCCAGCTTGCCACCTTCCGGCACGGCGTCTTCCATGCGTCGTGCGAGTTGGCGCAACATGTCGTCGCCCGCGGCATGACCGAAGCTGTCGTTGACCTGCTTGAAGCGGTCGATGTCGATGTAGAAGACTGCCGCGTGGCCGGAGGCATCCAGCACCTCGCGCAGGTCGTTTTCGAGCTGCCGGCGGTTGGCCAGGCCGGTCAGCGGGTCGTGCCAGGACAGGTAGTGGACCTCCTCCTCGGATTTCTTGGCTCTGGTTATGTCCGAGAAGATGCTGATGTAGTTGGTTACCTCTCCTGTCTCGTCTTCCACGGCGGTGATCGTTTGCCACTCGAGGATCAGTTCGCCGCCCTTGCGCCGGTTCCAGATTTCCCCTTGCCAACTGCCGTTGCATTCAAGTTCGTGCCAGAGGTCACGGTAGAACGCCTCGTCATGTCGGCCGGACTGCAGGAAGCGGGGGTTTCGGCCAATGGCCTCGTCACGGGAATAGCCTGTCAGCCGTTCGAAGGCCGGATTGACCGAAATGATCCGACGGTCGCGGTCGGTTACCACGATGCCCTCGTTTGACCGGTCGAACATCGCCGTGGCCTGCAGGATCTTGGCCTCATTATGCTTGCGCGCGCTGATATCCCTGACCAGCGACATCAGGGCCTGGGTGCCGTTGTAGTCGAACAGCTTGGTGCTGATTTCAACGGGGAAACGCCGACCGCCCTTCGCCTGGTGGCGCGTCTCGTAAAGCAGGTGTCCCGTGCGCATGAGCACCTCGAGCTGGCTACTCGAGCCCAGGTTCTGGGTGGCGTCGGGATCCCGGAGATCCGCGGGGCTGCGGCGGAGCAGCTCATCCCGGGTAAAGCCGTAGCGCTCGCAGGCCACCGGGTTGACCTCGAGGAAGTTCGCGTAGCCGAACGGCTCGACGGGGTGCACGAACACCGCGTCGTTAAGTCCATCGAACAGCGCTTCGAACTTCGACTTCTCCTCGAGTTCGCTTGCCTGAGCTCGTTTCAACGCGGTGATGTCGAGATGCGTGCCGGCGAACTGTTTCGGGCGACCACTTTCGTCCCATTCCATCACCTTGCCCCGGGACAGGATCCAGACCCAGTGACCGTCACGGTGGCGCATTCGGAATTCGACTTCATAGTAGTCGGTCTGGCCGGCGGCGTGAGCGGCCAGTCGTTCGTTGGCGAGGGACACGTCATCCGGATGGACGAGTTCGCGCCACCTGTCGATGGTGAGATGCCGCGGCTCGTTCTCGTCGTGACCGATCAGGGTGAGCCAGCGGTCATTGACGTCGAGCATGTTGGTCTCGAGGTCCCATTCCCAGGTGCCGGCATCGGTTCCGCGGAGGATGTTTTCCAGTCGCCGGGTTTCCCTGTTCAGTTGCGACTCGGTTTCCAGTCGGCGCGTGGCATCCGACATCACCAGCATGTGGCCGACCTGGTTGTCGTCGAGCCCGGGCACCGGGTTTACGGTCAGATCCACCCTCGGACCGTGGGTCTTGTTGCCAACCAGGCGGATGGCCTGAAAGCAGGCGGGGGTGTCGTTCAAGATGGCCGCGCGGAGCGAATCGGCCGCTTGCGCCTTGAGATCGAAGAAGGACGTCGCTGGCCGTCCGAGCAGTTCGGTCCTCGAACCGAGCCCCAGCATTGTCAGCAC
>NZ_JBKHFB010000017.1:0-37822 GCF_046540515.1 Guyparkeria sp. | reverse complement strand
CGGTAGAGGTGATCGAGGCTGACGATGGCGTACTCGAGCAGCAGCACGGTGAAGACCGGGTGCTCGAGGCGCAGGCGGTTGTATTTCTCCCGCGGCAGGCGCAACAGCCGCACCGACGAGCGCGCCCGCATGCGGACGTTGCGCGGCTGGCGGTCGAAGAAGCTCATCTCGCCGAGCATCTCGCCGGCGTGGATCTGCCCGACCGGGACCTCGTTTGTGGTCGGCCCGACGATCAGTTCGGCCGTCCCGTCGAGCAGGAAGTAGAGCGACTCGCCCACTTCGCCGATGTCGGCGATGATGCGGCCGCGCTCGATGATCTCGAAATCGCAGAAATCGAGAAACGCGCTGACCTCGGCGTAGGTCAGGATCTGCGTATCGACGTGGCGGGCGAGAAAGTCGACCAGGGCGTCGCGGTCGTTGTCGGTCATCATCGCGTGATTGCTCCCATGCCGTTTGCGGGGAAATGGATGGCTCCATTGTCGCGAGCCGACGCGGTTTTGTCGATCCTGGGCTGTTGCAGGGGCGCCAGCCGCCAAGCATGACCGGCATTCATGTCTAGTTTGCGGATCGCTCCCCGGTGCGCGGGAAAGGGGGCGACTGCAACATGCTAGAATTCGCGGCATTGTTCGGTCGCCCGCGGTAGCACTCGGGGCGGCCGCTTGTGTTTCGCGGCCTCGCCGGATCGGGGTCGCCCCGAATTTGCTTTCACCTTTGCCAGGAGCCGACTCATGTTTGCCAAGTCCATGACCATCGCGGGCTACGACCCGGAACTCAGTGAGGCGATCGACGCCGAGGTGCGTCGCCAGGAGGATCACGTCGAGCTGATCGCCTCCGAGAACTACGCCAGTCCGCGCGTCATGGAGGCCCAGGGCTCCGTGCTGACCAACAAGTACGCCGAAGGCTACCCGGGCAAGCGCTACTACGGTGGCTGCGAGTACGTCGACGTCGCCGAGCAGCTGGCCATCGACCGGGCCAAGCAGCTCTTCGGTGCCGACTACGCCAACGTCCAGCCGCACTCCGGCTCGCAGGCCAACGCCGCCGTCTTCCAGGCACTGGTCGAGCCGGGTGACACGGTGCTGGGCATGAGCCTGGATGCCGGCGGCCACCTGACCCACGGCGCCAAGCCCAACTTCTCCGGACGCATCTACCACGCGGTGCAGTACGGCATCGACGCCGAGGGCTACGTCGACTACGACGAGGTCGAGCGACTGGCGACAGAGCACAAACCGAAGATGATCATCGCCGGCTTCTCCGCCTACTCGCGGGTGATGGACTGGGCTCGCTTCCGCGAGATCGCCGACTCGGTCGGCGCCTACCTGATGGTCGACATGGCCCACGTCTCGGGCCTGGTCGCCGCCGGCCTCTACCCGAACCCGGTGCCGCACGCTCACGTGGTCACCTCGACCACGCACAAGACGCTGCGCGGTCCCCGCGGCGGCATTATCATCGCCAAGGCCGACCCGGATCTGGAGAAGAAATTCCAGTCGCGCATCTTCCCCGGTTCGCAGGGCGGGCCGCTGATGCACGCGATCGCCGGCAAGGCGGTGGCCTTCAAGGAGGCGATGGAGCCGGAGTTCAAGACCTACCAGCAGCAGGTGATCGACAACGCCCGGGCCATGGCCAAGGTGTTCGTCGAGCGCGGCATCGACGTGGTTTCCGGCGGCACCGACAACCACCTGTTCCTTGTCAGCTTCGTCAAGCGTGGCCTGACCGGCAAGGCGGTCGACGAGGCGCTGGGCCGCGCCCACATCACGGTCAACAAGAACGCCGTGCCCAACGACCCGCAGTCGCCGTTCGTCACCTCGGGCATCCGGGTAGGGACCGCGGCGATCACCACCCGCGGCTTCGGCACCGAGGAGTCCCGCGAGCTGGCTGGCTGGATGTGCGACATCATCGACGACATCGAGAACGACTCGGTGATCGAGGCCGTGCGCGAGAAGGTCACCGCGCTCTGCCGTCGCCTGCCGGTCTACGAGGCCAACCGGGCCTGAACGGCCGGGTCGGGGGCAGGGCATGCGCTGCGCGATCTGCGGCAACGACGACACCCGAGTGATCGACTCGCGGGCGATCGACGCCGGCGAGGGCATCCGTCGCCGGCGCGAGTGCCCCGCCTGCGGGCAGCGCTTTACCACCTACGAGCGGGCCGACCGGCAGATGCCGCGGGTGGTGAAGTCCAACGGCGCGCGGCAGAACTTCGATGACCGCAAGCTGCGCGACGGCATGATGCGGGCGCTGGAGAAGCGTCCCGTCCCCACCCGCCGGATCGAGGAGGCGATCGAGCAGATCGAGCGCCAGCTAAGGAGTCGCGGCGAGCGCGAGATCCCGGCCCGCGAGATCGGCGACATGGTGATGGCGCAACTGCGCCGGCTCGACCACGTCGCCTATATCCGCTTCGCCTCGGTCTACCTGAGCTTCGACAGTGTCGAGGCCTTCCGCGAGGCGATCGAATCGCTGGCCAACGACGTCATCAGCGACCCGGATCACCAACTGCCCCTGATCGGCGATGCCAACTGAACCCCGCATGGATCGGCCCGTCTCCCGCGAGGACCGGCCCACGTCTCGCGAAGATAAACACTGGATGTCGCACGCGCTGGCGGTGGCCGAACGCGGGCGCTACACCACGTCGCCCAATCCGCGGGTGGGTTGTGTGCTGGTGCGAGACGGCGAGATCGTCGGCGAAGGCTTCCATGCCCGTGCCGGCGAGCCGCACGCCGAGGTGCACGCCCTGCGGGCCGCCGGCGAGCGGGCCCGTGGCGCGACGGCCTACGTGACGCTCGAGCCCTGCAGCCATGTCGGGCGCACGCCGGCCTGCGCGCCGCAACTGGTCGAGGCGGGCGTGGCGCGCGTGGTTACCGCCATGAACGATCCCAACCCGCAGGTGGCCGGTCGCGGCCATGCCATCCTGCGGGAAGTGGGCGTGGAGGTGGTCGAGGCGATCGCCCCGGCCGCCGCCCGGGCGCTGAATCCGGGGTTCGTGTCGCGCATGGAGCGTGGCCGGCCCTGGGTGACGGTCAAGATCGCCCAGTCGCTCGACGGACGCAGTGCTCTGGCCAGTGGGGAGAGCCAGTGGATTACCGGCGAGGCCGCGCGCCGAGACGTGCAGTTCCTGCGCGCGCGTCAATGCGCGGTCCTGAGCGGCATCGACACCGTGCTGACCGACAGCGCCCGCCTCAACGTGCGCCTGTCGGCCGACGAACTCGGCATCGAGGGCGAGGTGCGCCAGCCGGTGCGGGTGGTGCTGGATTCCGGGTTGCGATTGCCGCCGTTCGCCGCGCTCTTCGATTCGCCGGGGCCGGTCTGGATCTACACCCGGGATGTCACCGACGGGGTGCACCGCGAGGCGTTGCTCAAGCGCGAGGCGGCCCTGATCGAGGCGCCGGCCGCCCCGGGGTTGGGCATGGACCTCGAGTTCATCCTGACCGACCTGGCGCGGCGGGAAATCAACGAGGTGCTGGTCGAGGCGGGCGCCAAGCTCGCCGGGGCGTTCGTCGCCGCCGGTCTGTGCGACGAATTGATCGTCTACCAGGCGCCGGTGTTGCTGGGCCACCAGGCCCGGCCCGCGCTGGCCCTGCCGGAGCCGGGTGCCCTGGCCGATGCCTCTCGCTGGACGCTGGTCGACGAGACCCGACTGGGTGACGACCTGCGCCTGACCCTGCGGCCGACCCGCTAGGCGGCCGGTCGCTTTCCCATTTCTCGGAGAGACACGCATGTTCACCGGCATCATCCAGACCGTCGGCACCCTGGTCGAGCAGACGCCCACGGGCGGCGATGCCCGCCTGACCATCGAGGCCCCGGGGCTTGACCTGGCAAACACCGCCATCGGCGACAGTATCGCGGTCAACGGCGTCTGCCTGACGGTCACCGACCTGGTCGGCGATCGCTTCTCGGTCGACTGTTCGGCCGAGACCCTGCGCCTGACCACGGTCGGGCAGCTCGCACCCGGTTCGCGCGTCAACCTCGAGCCGGCGCTGACGCTGGCCACGCCGCTGGGCGGACATCTGGTCAGTGGGCACGTGGATGGTCTGGCGATCGTGGATGCGCGCCGCAGCGAGGCGCGGGCGACGGAGTTCTGGTTGCGCGTGCCGCCGGAACTGGCCCGCTACGTGGCCAAGAAAGGGTCGCTTGCCATCGACGGCGTGAGCCTGACGGTCAACGAGGTCAGCGGCACGCGCTGTCGCCTGACCATCATCCCGCACACGCTCGAGGCGACCATCATGGGCGAATACCGGCCGGGGCGGCAGGTCAACCTCGAGGTCGACCTGATGGCCCGCTACCTCGAGCGGTTGTTGCAGGCCGGCGACGGCGCGGCGGGTGCCGGCGGGCAGAGTCCCTACCAGAACCTGACCTGAAGGCTCCATGCCGTGGTGCCGGGATCCCGTGGTGCCTGGATGGTCAACAGTCGGGCGCGCGGTGGTACACTTGCCGATTGCCCTCGAAGGCGCAGAGAGACCCTATGAGCTTCAGTTCCATTGACGAGATCCTCGACGACCTGCGCGCCGGGCGCATGGTCATCATTGTCGACGACGAGGATCGCGAGAACGAAGGCGACCTGGTGATGCTCGCCGAGCAGGTGCGCCCGGAGGACATCAACTTCATGGCGCGCTACGGGCGCGGCCTGATCTGCCTGACACTCAGCCAGGCGCGCTGCGAGCAGCTGGAACTGCCGCTGATGGTCAGTCGCACGCGCGAGGCCTTCCAGACGGCGTTCACCGTGTCGATCGAGGCCGCCCGTGGGGTGACCACGGGCATCTCGGCGGCCGACCGCGCCACCACGATCCGCGCGGCGGTGGCCCCCGAGGCCAGGCCGTCCGACCTGGTCCAGCCGGGACACGTCTTTCCGTTGATGGCCCGCCCCGGCGGCGTGTTGGCGCGGGCCGGCCATACCGAGGCGGGGGTGGATCTCGCGCGGCTGGCCGAGGCCCGCGAGCCGGCAGCGGTGATCGTCGAGATTCTCAACGAGGACGGCACCATGGCGCGCCGCCCGGACTTGGAACGGTTCGCCGAAGAGCACGGCATCAAGATCGGCTCGATCGAGGAGCTGATCCGCTACCGCATGCGCCACGAACGCTCGGTGGAGCACCAGTTCGCCACCGAGATCGACACGCGCCACGGCCGGTTCACGCTGCACGCCTACAAGGACTTGACCAGCGGCCAGTTGCAGTTCGCCGCCGTGCGCGGCACGCCGGATGCCGAGACGCCCACGCCGGTACGGGTGCACGTGCACCACGCGGTCTGCGACCTGTTCGAGCCCCAGGGGCGGGACTGCGGCTGGCCATTCTCCGACGTGCTTTCGCGTTTGGCGAAGATGGAAACGGGCGTGGCGGTGGTGCTGCGCTCGACGCCCAACGAGGACGAGATCCTGCGCCAGCTCAAGGGCTGGGAGAAGCCCTCGGCCGCCTGGACCGACGGCGAGGAGGTCGAGGAGCTGCGAAACTACGGGGTGGGCGCCCAGATCCTCAAGGATCTCGGCGTTCGCCAGATGCGCGTGATGAGCGCGCCCAAGCGCTTCCATGCCCTGGCCGGCTTCGGCCTGGAAGTGGTTGACTACATTCACGACGAGGCGGAATGACCGCCGCAGACGAGACAGACAGGCATGAGTGAGCATCAGGTGATCGAGGGCGGGCTGATGGCCCGGGCGGGACGGTACGCGATCGTGGCCACGCGCTGGAACGCGCAGGTGGTCGATCGGCTGCGTGACGGGGCGATCGACACCCTGCGTCGGCACGGGGTCGATCCGAGCCAGATCACGGTGGTGATGGCGCCGGGTTCCTTCGAGTTGCCGCTGGTGGCCCAGCGGGTCGCGGCGAGCGAGAAGTTCGACGCGATCATCTGCCTGGGTGCCGTCATCCGTGGCGCGACCCCGCATTTCGACTACGTCGCGGGCGAGGCGGCCAAGGGGATCGCCGGCGTGGCGACCGACTTCGACATGCCGGTGATCTTCGGCGTGCTGACCACCGACACCGTCGACCAGGCGATGGAACGGGCCGGCAGCAAGGCCGGTAACAAGGGCGCGGAAGCGGCCGCCACCGCGATCGAGATGGTCAACCTCCTCGACCAGATCGACCAGATCGCCTGAGCACCCATGATCAAGCAGTTTCCCCAGGACCAGCCCAGCGGCGGCGAGATGCCAGAGGACGACCGCGGCAATGAGGGTGTGCCCGCGGCGCACGGCAACAAGTCCTCGCCGGCGCGCAAGCAACGGCGCTGGGCGCGCGAACGAGCCGCCCAGGGGCTCTACCAGCAGCTGATGAACCCGATCGCGGTCGATCAGCTCGAGGCGCAGTTCATGGAGGATGCCTTCATGCTCCGCATCGACCTGGAGCTGTTCCGTCGCATCCTGCGCGGCGTCGAGGCGCACGCCACCGAACTGGATGCCGCCATCGAGCCGCACCTGGACCGACCGGTGGCGGAGCTCGATCCGATCGAGCACGCCATCCTGCGCCTGGGTGCCTTCGAGCTGATGCACATGCTCGAGACCCCGCGTGCCATCGTGATCAACGAGGCCGTCGAGCTCGCCAAGCGCTTCGGCGCGACCGACGGTCACCGTTACGTCAACGGCGTGCTCGACCGCCTGGCCGATCTCGCCCGCCCCACCGAAACCCGCCGCCGGGACTGACGGCCACCGCGCCCGTCGGATGTCTAGGGAAACTTTGCACGATTCGATGGCATCTCTGGCTCGCGGGTTTGTTCGTAATCAAGGCGCCGGACCCGAAGACGGGCCCAGAGGGATCACTCGGGCCCGTCGAGGGACGGCAACGCCGAGTGCGGGCAAACCCGCGAGCCCCGTCCGGGCGGGGCTCCAAGGGCCCATCTGCGGCGTTGCAGCCCTTGTAAAGGGCGACGGCCCTTCACGGCGGACTGCGCCTTGCATCTGGACCCTTGGAGGTCCCGCAGAGACGTCATCGAATCGTGCAGAGTTTCCCTAGGGAGGACGCCGGTCGACATGCAGGAATTCGACCTCATCCATCGGTACTTCGACTGGCGCCCCAGCCACCCGGCGGTGACGCTGGGCGTCGGCGACGACGCCGCCATCGTCGCGCCGCGAGCGGGCGAGTCGCTGGTGATCGCCAGCGACATGCTGGTCGCCGGGCGGCATTTTCCTTCCTCGACCGCTCCCGCTGCCGTCGCGCACAAGGCCCTGGCGGTCAACCTCTCGGATCTCGCCGCCATGGGTGCTGCCCCTCTGGGCTTCACGCTCTCGCTCGGCCTGCCAGAGACCGACGCGGCCTGGCTGGAGTCGTTCTCCACCGGCCTGCGGGCGGCCGCAAGTCGCTGGGGCTGCGACCTGATCGGTGGCGACACCGTGCGCGCCCCGCAACTGACCCTGTCGATCACCGTCTTCGGCACGCTGACCGGCGCCAGGTCGATTCGGCGTGACGGCGCTCAGGCCGGCGATCGGCTGGCGGTCACCGGGACGATCGGGGACGCGGCACTGGGACTGATGCTGGCGCTGGAGAACGGCCGCCTGCCGCCCGGCATCACCGAGGCGGACCGTGAGATGCTGCTTTCTCGTCTGGATCGTCCCGAGCCGCGTCTGTCGGTGGGGCAGGCGCTGGTCGGCCGGGCAAGCGGGGGGCTGGATGTCTCCGACGGCTTGCTGCAGGATCTTGGGCACCTGCTCGAGGCCAGTGGGCTTGCCGCGGAGATCGACCTGGACGCCATCCCGCTCTCGCCGGCTGCCCGTCGTTGGCTCGAGGTGCTGCCGGATGACCTCGACCGCGTGCTGGCCGGCGGTGACGACTACGAGCTCCTGCTCGCCCTGCCGCCCGAGTTGCCGCTGGACCCGGCCTGGGGCCTGACCGTGATCGGGAGGCTCGACGAGGCGGGTCCGGTGGGCGCGATCCGCGAACGGGCCGGCCGGCCGCTGCCGGGGCGGCGCGGCTACAACCACTTCAACGAGGACGGCGCATGAGCGCGGGCAAGCATTCGCGGCGGGTCGGCGCGGCCGAGCTGGGCCTCAGCCCGGTGATGTGGCTGGCATTCGGCGGCGGGACGGGGCTCTCGCCGCGCGCCCCGGGCACCGTCGGCACCCTGCCCGGCATCCTGCTTGGCTGGTTGCTGATGGTGCTGGCCACCCCCTGGGGCGAGGTGGCCGTGATCGCCGTGATCCTGGCAGCCACCGGCCTGCTGTTCGTCGTCGGGGTCTATCTCTGCGGCGAGGCGAGCCGCCGGCTGGGGGTGCACGACCACGGCGGGATCGTCTTCGACGAGGTCGTGGGCGTGTTGCCCGTGTTCATCCTGCTGCCGAACACGTGGTGGGAGCTGCTGCTGGTCTTTGCCTGGTTCCGTGTCTTCGATGTCGTCAAGCCCTGGCCGATCGGCTGGCTGGATCGGCGGGTGCACGGCGGGCTGGGTATCATGCTCGACGACCTGCTGGCGGGTATCTATGCCCTGGTGGCCGTCTGGCTGACCCTGTGGGGGATCGGACAGGTGGCGGGCTAGCGCTCGTTTAGCCGCGGCATCAGCTCGACCAGGTTGCAGGGGCGCTTGCGGTAGTCGAGCTGGCTTTCGATCAGGTTGTCCCAGGCATCCTTGCACGCGCCGGTCGAGCCGGGCAGGACGAACAGGTAGGTACGGTTGGCCACCCCGGCGGTCGCCCGCGACTGCAGCGTCGAGCTGCCGATGGTCTGGAAGGAGAGCGCGCGGAACATCTCGCCGAAGCCGTCGATGGTCTTGTCGAACAGCACCGATACCGCCTCGGGCGTGCCGTCGCGGCCGGTCAAGCCGGTGCCGCCGGTGGTGATCACCACGTCGCAGTCGGGCGCGGCGATCCAGCGCGAGACGTCGGCGCGGATCTGGTAGACATCATCGGGACGCAGCTGGCGCTCGTAGAGGCGGTGGCCGGCAGCTTCAAGTCGTGCGACCAGCAGATCGCCGGAGCGGTCCTCGGGCAGGCTGCGGCTGTCGGAGACGGTCAGTACGGCGATATTGAGCGGCTTGAACTCGCGTTCTTCACTCATGGTCGGTTTGCCTCCAGGGTCTTCACGGTAGCGGATGGGGCGTGGGGTCGGGCTCCGCCCCGTCCGCGCACTTTCGGCACGGCAGAGGTGTGCCCAGCATCGCGATGCGACCCAGGCTCTGTTCCACCCACGGGCGGTTGATCCATGGCGGGTCGTGTCGCGTGTGCTGGTGATGGCCGCACTCGAGCCGCGCGAACCAGTGACCCTCGGCGTCGCGGTGGAACGAGCGGATCGCCCTCGCCGGTGCCTCGCCCGAGGTCATCAGGGGACGGGCACGCCCCACAGGTCGTGTTCGTCGGACTCGACGATCTCCACCTCGACGAAGTCGCCGGGCACCACGTCGGTGACCTCCGGCAGGTAGACCACCCCGTCGATCTCGGGTGCGTCGGCCACGCTTCGAGCGACGGCTCCCGACTCGTCGACGGCATCCACCAGCACGGGCATGCGCTGACCGACCTTTTCCGCCAGCTTGGCGGCGCTGATCGCCGCCTGCTTTTCCATGAAGCGGGCGAGACGCTCCTGCTTGACGTCTTCCGGCACCGGCTCCGGCAGGTCGTTGGCGCTCGCACCATCGACCGGCGAGTAGGCGAAGGCACCCACCCGGTCGAGTTGCGCCTCGTCGAGGAAGTCGAGCAGTTCCTGGAACTCGGCCTCGGTCTCGCCGGGGAAGCCGACGATGAAGGTCGAGCGGATGGTGATTTCCGGGCAGATCTCCCGCCACTTGCGGATGCGTGCGAGCACGTTCTCGCTGGAGGCCGGGCGCTTCATCAGCTTGAGGATGCGGTGGTTGGCGTGCTGGAACGGGATGTCCAGGTACGGCAGCACCAGTCCCTCGGCCATCAGCTCGACGGCATCGTCGACATGCGGGTAGGGGTAGACGTAGTGCAGGCGTATCCAGGCGTCGAGCGAGCCGAGCGCGGCGGCCAGTTCCCGGAAACGGGTCTTCACGGGGCGTCCGCCCCAGAAATCCAGCTTGTAGCGGGTGTCGACGCCGTAGGCGCTGGTGTCCTGGGAGACCACCAGCAGTTCACGCACACCGGCGTTGACCAGGTTCTCGGCCTCGGTCATCACCTCGCCGATCGGGCGGCTGGTGAGGTCGCCGCGCAGGCTGGGGATGATGCAGAAGCTGCAGCGGTGGTTGCAGCCCTCGGAGATCTTGAGATAGGCGTAGTGCCGCGGGGTGAGCTTGACGCCCACGGCATCCTCGAGCGCCGGGTCGGCGGCCGGCTCACGCGTCCTGGCCTGGCCGCCCGGCTCGGGCATCACGTCGACGAACGGGTCGAACCGCGGCGGCAGGTGCTGGTGGACGGCATCCATCACCTCCTGGTAGGCCTGCGGGCCCGTCACGGCCAGCACGTTGGGATGCGTCTTGCGTACCAGCTCGCCCTCGTCACGGCCACCGAGACAGCCGGTGACGATGACGCGACCGTTCTCGTCCAGCGCCTCGCCGATCGTGTCGAGCGACTCCTGCACGGCGGAGTCGATGAAGCCGCAGGTGTTGATGATCACCAGCTCGGCGCCCTCGTAGCTTTCGGACAGGGCGTAGCCCTCCGCGCGCAGCTGGGTGAGGATGCGCTCGGAGTCGACCAGCGCCTTGGGGCAGCCGAGCGATACGAAGCCGACGCGCGGCGGGTTGTGGGTCATGAGGCGGGGGCGTCCGATGACACGGGGGGGTTGTCGCCGGTGTATTCCTCGAGGTGCCCGTCAGGGTACTGGACGTGTACCTTGAGGTTGTTCCGCTCGACGAACTGCATCACCGAGTCGAACATCTGCCGGTTGGCGGTCTTCAGCCCCGGCTCGATGGCCAGAACCTTCTGGCCGTTGAGCATGACCGGGTGCAGCCGTTGCGAGTAGACCAGGCGGTGCTGGGCGAACGTCGCATCCCAGCTCGAGATGCGATCGATCCAGTCACTCGGGCGGAATCGGGCGCCGGCCTTGGTCACTGACTCGACGATGTAGCGTTTCGGCTGGTTGTCCATGAAGTCGTGGCTTGCTCGGCCTGCACCGAATGTGGATGGGGCGTGTCGAAGACATCGAGGGTCGGTTGGCCTGGCCGGCCTGCCATCGCGAGGCCCGACACGAGCGGGACACCGTGGCGGCAACTTCGGGGCTCTCGACGCTTCCTTTAGAATCAATCGGCCATTTTACTTCACTTGGCCGGCAAACGCATCCGGCCAGTCAAAACCAGCCAGGGGGGCGTCATGCAAGCAGGCACGGACAAGGCGGCGGAGGTCGGGGCTGGTTCCACCCACCTGATACTCGTCGATACCGGCGGCACGTTCAACAAGTGCTACCAGCCGGTCGACGGAACATTGGTGGTCGGGCAGGGCGCCCGGGCGGCGCGGGAGATACTGCGCTCGGCCGAGGAGAATCTCGTCATCGACTGGCTCGAGCCGGTGTGCAAGGACAGCCTGGAGATGACGGACGAGGATCGCGAGGCGATCGTCCGGGCCGTCCGTAAGGCAGCGGACCGCCATCCGGGCGCGCCCGTTCTGGTGGTGCACGGCACGGACACCATGGCACTGACCGGCGAGGCGCTGGCCCGTTCGGTGCCGGAGCGCTGCGTGGTACTTACCGGCGCGATGCGGCCCTACGAGATCGATCCGGTCGAGGCGTCGCTGAATCTGGGGCTGGCGTTGGGATTCGTTCAGGGGTGTCCCGGCCCGGGGGTGTACCTGGCGATCAGCGGGCTGGTGCGACCGCTCGGCGGGCTGGAAAAGGACCGGAGTCGGGGGTGTTTCCGGCCGACCAGACTGGCGTAGACCTGAGCCAGTGATCGACATGAAAAAGGCCCCGCCAGGTGGCGGGGCCTTCGTGGTTCGGGCATCCCCCGAGGGGGATGCTGGCATCAGCACTTGTCGGTGATGCCCGGGTTGCCTTCGACACCCTTGAGGACCGGCTCGTTCGGCTTGACCGGCTTGATGTGCTTCTGGTCACGCAGCCAGGTCTCGACCTGGTCCCAGATCATCTCTTCGGTGTCGCCCGGGATGTTGCCCGGCTCGGCGACCGAGGCCCAGCCGGCGACCTTGTACTTCTTCTTCGGGTCGATCGGCTCGCCGCCGAGCTCCATGTCCAGGATGCGCTTGCCCTTCTCGGCGTTCGGCGCACAGGCGTACTTCATGCCGCCGACGCGAACCATGTCGCCACCCTGCTGGTAGTAGGGGTCGGTGTTGAAGATGTTGTCGCAGACGTCCTCGAGGATGTCCTTGATCTGCTCGCCGGTGAACTCGTTGACCGTGACGTTCGGGTAGGTCAACGCGACGTGGGTCATCATGTCGTCGTAGGTGATCGGCTCGCCCGGGATCAGCGAGGTGCCCCAGCGGACGCCCGGGGAGAACGAGATCTGCGCGTCATTGACGTCGATCAGCGCATCGCAGATCAGCTGGTCCCAGGTGCCGGTGAAGTTGCCGCGGCGGTAGAGCAGCGCGTCGTTGGTCGCCAGGACCTCGCTGGTGCGCTCGCCCACGTTGAACTTCTTGCCCTCGAACTCGATGTCCTGGCTGTACAGCTTGTCGATGTACTCCTGCATTTCCTTGTCCGGCTCGATGAAGTCGGAGAAGACCGGCAGCAGGTGGTACTTGTAGTCCTGCACCTTGCCGTTGCGCACGTCGAAGTCCAGCACGCCCAGGTACTTGGCGTTGGAGCCGGCATTGCAGACCAGGGTCTGGCCGTTGGAGTTCTTGACCACGGTCGGGGTCGGGACCGCGTCGTGGGTGTGACCACCCATGATCGCGTCGATACCGGTGACCTTGCCGGCCATCTTCAGATCGACGTCCATGCCGTTGTGCGACAGGACCACGACCACCTCGGCGCCCTCGTTACGGGCGGAGTCGACCGCTTCCTGCATCTCGTCGTCACGGATGCCGAACGTCCAGCCCTCGGTCATCCAGCGCGGGTTGGCGATCGGGGTGTACGGGAATGCCTGGCCGACGACCGCCACCTTGACGCCGTTCTGCTCGCGGATGACGTACGGCTTGAACACGCGCTCGTTGAAGTCGGAGTCGCGGATGTTCTGGGCGACGAAGTTGCAGTCGGTGGAGTCCTCGAGATCGGCGATGCCCTCGAGCATGCGGTCGGCGGTGTAGGTCGCCTCCCAGTGCGAGGTGAAGAAGTCCGGACGCGCGATCTTCATCGCGTCGATCTGGCTCTGGGCGTCGGTCCACAGGGCCAACGCGTTGCCCTGCCAGTTGTCGCCGCCGTCCAGCAGGAAGGCGCCCGGGCGCTGCTCGCGCATGTGCTTGATCAGGGTGAGCAGGTGGGCAAAGCCGCCGACCTTGCCGTACTTCTTGGCCGCCTCGGCGAAGTCGAGGCAGGTGAAGGCATGGGCCGCCGGGGTGTTCGGCTCGAGACCGAAGTGCTTGAGGAACTTGTCACCCACCAGGTGCGGAGCATTGCCCTTCATATCGCCGATGCCGAGGTTGATCGACGGCTCGCGGAAGTAGACCGGCTTGAGCTGGGCGTGCATGTCGGTCATGTGAAGGAACGACACGTTGCCGAACTTCGGAACCTCGTACATGTTGCTCGAGGCGTTGTTGGCCTTGATCGAGCTGGCGACACGCTGGGTGCCGGTGCCGGCCTGGGCAGTTTCGAGGTTGATGCCGGCGGCCGAGGCCACGGCGAGCATCTGCAGAAATTCGCGACGAGAAAGACTCATTGAAAACTCCCCTTTACGTTTTCAGTTTGGGTCAGCTCCCGACCCGGCATGCAGCAGGGGACGGGATCCTTGGGATCTTTAGCGGTTCCCTGACCCGGCCCAAGCCCGGAGGGCACTACGGGGACAGTGCCAGGAAACTGAACCGGGTCATTTAACCATACTGACCCGGTCGGCGATAGAAAAAATACTTATGCCGGACCATGAAAATGGCCGGCGTGCCGTCGTTTTACGGTCATGACCGTTTGTGAGGCCGGTGGAAATACCGGAGTGGCAGGCATAAAAAAAGCAGGCCGAAGCCTGCTTTTTGTCTTCAAGCAATCTGCTGGATTACTTGCGGATGCCCGGACCGTTGAGTTCCAGTTCGTTGTCGTTGTAGGACATGAAGAACTCGAGATCGCGGAAGTACTCGGAGTACTGCTCGAACGGCACCGTGCCGGTGTCGCGGAAGCACCCGTACATCCGCTTGTGGATGGTGAACATGCCGCCCTTGCTGTAACGGAACAGCGGGAAGTGGGTGGTGTTGCCCAGGTTCATGTGCAGGTGCTCGGCACGGATGTACTTGCCGCCGTGGTACTGGTGGCAGTCTGCACAGGAGTTGTCCAGGCGACCGGTGCGACGGAACCATGCTTCCTTGCCGCGGTTGTAGGCCTTCTTGGCGCCTTCGCTGTCGATCTTGACGTTGTTGGTCATGCCGTTCGATTCGCTAGCAAGATAGGCAAGCACGTTGGCGAGCTTCTTGTAGTTGTTCTTCGGGTCCCAGACCTTCTCCGGATCTTCGTCGGCGTTCTTCTGGCAGTTGATGATGTCCAGACCCAGGCTGTGCACTTCGCCGTCCTTCTCGTTGAAGTACGGGTACTTGGCGCGCAGGCCCTTGGCCTCGCCCAGGCAGGATGACAGCGGCTTGCCGTTGGGCAGACGGTACTCGTTCCAGAGTTTTTCACCGGCGGCGACGTACTCGTCGGTATCCGGGAACACCATCATGCCTTCCCACTGGGAGCGGGCATCTTCATCGAAGGCGTAAACGCCGTTGTTGTACTCCTCGAACGGTACGTCCGGGTAACGCTCGGCGTAGAAATCAACCATCATCTGGCGGAATTCTTCCGGATCGGACGGGTTGGCCGGCTCGGCCATCGCGCCGCCGGTAGCCAGGATGCTGGCGGCGATCATGCTGGAAAACAGGCGTTTCATTATGGATATCTCCTCGTGATTCGGGTCGTGCTTTTCTGATTCCTGAGGCCCGTGCTTACAGGGTGTAAAGGAAGTCGACGATGTTGCTGATTTCCTCGTCACTCAGGATCTTGTTGGCCCCGAACGGCGGCATGATGGTCTGGTCGCCGAACTTGTCGCGTGCGTCGTAAACGACCGCCTCGAGGTCCTCACGCTCCGGGTAGCGGGCCTTCATGGCAATCAGGGCCGGGCCGATGTTGCCGGCCAGGTTGCCGTCCTTCATCTGGTGGCACGCCAGGCAGTTGCCCGCGCCACGGCCGAAGGCAATTTCCTTGCCCTTCTTGGCAGAATCGGACAGGCCTTCGTCTTGCGCCATGGCGGCGCCGGAGAAACCCATGCCAGCCGCAAGTACTGCGGCGGCGCCTGCCGTGGTAATCACGGATGTGAACTTCTTCATTGTTATCCTCCTCTGCGGTCGCTGTGTCAGCGCCGAGATGCCTTGGTGAGTTGTCTCATTCTATCGAATCGACGCATACCACTTTAGTGGCCTGAACATTCGAGACAATAAAAAATAATTTATGGCGACATGATGGAGTGATTATTAGCGTTTGTTGAAATTCCATCGGGTCGCCGTGCCCGCCATGAAGCGGTTTGCCCGATCGTTTTTACCACATTGCGGCGATTTTTGCCGAACGGCGGTGGGGTCCGGCGTGGTGGGCGATCTTCTTTGCGTCGGGCGCGCCGTGGTCGCGTCTGGGGGTGGTCGCGAGGCAAGATTCCTTGGATAAACCCTTGGATAAACAGGGGAATTAGTCCTCTTTCTGACCAGCGCGGCGTTCGATCTCCTGCAGCGTCGAGTCGATGCGCGCCTGGGCTCGAGGATTGTCGGCGGTGAAGGTGTAGGCGGTCTCGAGCTCCTGATGCGCGGCGACCAGGTTGCCCTTGAGCAGAAAGTAGCGGCCGAGCTGTTCGTGGTGTTCCAGCGGCCGGTCGGCCGCGCCGGCCGCGCGGGACAGGGTCAGGACGGCCTCGGCGTCGTCCGGGCGGGATTCGACGGCACGGCGGGCCTTCTCGTAGGCGGTCTGGGCATCCCCGCGGTCGAGCATCCAGTCGATCTCGACGCGCAACAGCGTCGTGTCGCCGGGGTACAGTGCGATCATCTCGTCGAGGATCTCGTCGGCCTCGGTGGTCTTGCCGGCGTCGTTGAGCGCGCGTGCCAGCGGCAGGGCGTACCAGCGGTTGCCCGGTCGTGTCTCGTACAGTGGGCGGAGCTTGTCGATGGCCTCGTCGTGCCGACCCTGGCGTTGGGCGCTGACGGCCTGCCGGTAGGTCTCCTCCGGTTCTTCCAGGTCGAGCCCGGTCCGGCCGGTCAGTGCCGCCAGACGCGCGCGGGCGAGCCGGAACGATTCGCTGTCGCTTGCACCGAAGCGGTCGGCGGGCAGCCCGGCGAGCCGGTCGCGTATGGCGCTGATGCGCTCGCTGTTCATGGGGTGGGTGCGCAGGAACTCGAACTGGCGGCCGGGGTCGGCGCCCGCGCGGCGCTGCAGGGTCTCGAAGAAGCTGGCCATGCCGCGCGGGTCGATCTCGGCGCGGCGCAGGGTGTCGATGGCGATGCGGTCGGCCTCGCGCTCGTGCATGCGTGTGTAGTTGATGGCGCCCTGGGCCGCGCCTGCGATGCCGGCCGTCGCCACGGCCGCGCCGAGCTGCGGGTCGACGGCGCCCAGCAGGATGCCGGCGATCAAGCCGGCGACCGCGGTCATGCTGTTGCCGCTCTGCGCGGCGACCATCTGCGCGATGTGGCGCTGGGTGGCGTGTGCGATCTCATGGGCGATCACGCCGGCGAGTTCGCTCTCGTTCCGGGCGGCCAGCATCAGGCCCGAGAACACGGCGATGTAGCCGCCGGGCACCGTGAAGGCGTTGATCGTCGGGTTGTCGACGATGATCATCTGTGGCGCGAACTGCGTATCGGTTGTCGACGACATCAGGCGGGTGCCCAGGTCGTTGAGGTAGGCGTCGAGCAAGGGATCCTCGATCACCCCGCCGCGGGCGCGGAGCCGCTCGAACACCTCGGCGCCGATCTGGCGCTCCTCGGCTGGCGACAGCACGCTGTCGACCGGGTTGCCCAGATCCGGCAATTGCGCCGCGGCCCGGCCAGGCAGGCCGATGATCAGAAGGGCGGTGAACAACCAGGTAATCGTCTGTCGCGTCATGGGTGTGCTGTCATGCATGGCGAGGGGGCGGTTCGCTTTGACCATCGAGCGCGTGGCAGGTTTCCCCGGTCGCTTCTGACGACACGCCGGTCGTCCCGAATGGACGTGGCGCGGCGTTCGCCGCTAGACTGCTGCCACTCCTCACCGAAGTCCGCTGCCGAGTCGGGGCCGCGATCAGGCAGGAGCGATGCGGGGCGACCGGCGTGTCGCATCCAGCGCCGGGCTTCCCAACAAACCGGATCGGAAATCATTATGGCAGCCTACGAGAGCATCAGTGCCGACGAGTTGAATGCGCGCCTCGGTGATGTCGCCCTGTTCGACGTACGTGGTCCGGCCGAGACCGAACGCGGCATCATCGAGGGAGCCAGCCTGGTCCCCCTGCACCTGGTGCCGCTGAACGTGGATCGCTTTCGCGGTGACCGTGACGTGGTGCTCTACTGTCATAGTGGTGCGCGTTCCGCGCAAGCCTGCCAGTTCCTGGCCGGGCAGGGAATCGAACGCCTGTTCAACCTCGAAGGCGGGGTGATGTACTGGGCCGGTTCGGGGCTGCCGCTGGTGGCGCCCAGGGACTGAGCCATCCCGACGGAATGGAGTGCCGATGAGCGAAGACATGCCGATCGAGGTCGACGCCCGCGGGCTGTCCTGTCCCATGCCGTTGCTGAAGGCGCGCAAGGCGCTGGCGACCGCGGCGGTGGGGCAGCGCCTCGTGGTGATCGCCACGGACCGCGGTGCGGAGAGCGATTTTCGTGCCTACTGCGAGCGAGCCGGTCACGAGCTGATCTCGATGGAGTGGCGAGGAGACGAGCTGCGGGTCGAATTGGCACGCGGCGAATGACCCCGCGGGCGGGTCCCGGTGGGTGTGACGTGCTTTCAGGGAGTGGGGGCGAATGTCGTTGTCGCGGCGAGCGATCGAGGGTGGCTGGCCGAGGGGTAGGCGGTCGCGTGGTTTCTGGCGTATTGTCGCACTCGTCAAGTCAAGAACAACGACAGAAAAACATTTGACGCAAGGGAGTGTTGAGCCATGGGGAATGCCCACCTGACTCGCCTGCTGATGGCAGGCGCCTTCATGTTTGGTCTGCTGGTCTCCGGACTGGTGCGGGCCGAGTTCCAGCCGTTTATCCAGGGTGAGCCGCTTGACGGGGACATCGATGCCTCCGCCGAGATCGCGCGCGACAAACTGGCCGCTCAAGGCTTCGACCTCGTCGGTGACTATGCCCCCACCGAGGGCGTGCGCGTGCTGGTCGTGACCAATGACACGCTGCTCGACACCGCGGCCCAGAGTCCGCGTGGCGGCTACGGGGCCGTGCTGAGCGTGGCATTGGAGCAAGCCGATGCCGGCACGCTGGTTTCCTACCAGCACCCGCAGTACGTGGCGCACGGCTACCGGCTGGAGTCCGACAACGAGCCCGTCTTCCAGTCGCTGGCCAGTGCCCTGGGTGCGACCGGCTATTTCGGCGCCGAACCGATATCCAGTGCCAACCTGCGTACCTACCAGTACGCCTTCGGTCTCGAGACCTTCGGCGATCCGGTCGATCTCGGCGGGTTCGATTCGTTCGATGCTGCCGACCGGCAGATCGCGGCCCGTGCCGACGACGAGGCGCGCGGCACGGAGCTGGTCTACCGCGTCCGTATTCCGGGTCGGGACCAGGTGGTCTACGGGGTGGGCATGCATACCGATGACGCCAACGCCAACGGTGCGGCCCTGGTGGAGGCGGTGGATCAGGATGCCCCGCGGGGTTACGCCTTCCTGCCCCACCCGGTGCTGCTCGATGGCAGCGACGCCGAGACCCTGAGTCTGCGGTTTCGTATGGCGCTGTTCTACCCCGACCTGCCCATGATGGGGGGCGATGCCTCGTTCTTTAAGCTGCGCAAGGCGCCGGATGCCATCAACCAGTTGATGATCGACGTGGTCGATGGCGAGATCGAGCAGGAAGAGGAGAGCCGGGGAAGCGGATTCGGTACCTTCTGATCGCCCTGCAAGGTCCGCGTGACGATCACGATGGCCCCGGCCCTCGCCTGTGCGCATCCATTGCGCCCAGAGTGGTGAAATCTGCCCGATAACACGTTATATTGACAGGCCTACGATTGAGACCGCCGGGCCCTAACGGGCGCACCCGCGGTTGATGGCAGCCTGCTCGGCCGGCGATGATCTCGCCGCTCGGGCGGGCTGCCGTCGTCATGGGCTGCGTTGATCGCGTTGCACTCGTTGCCTTCGGGCAAACTCAATGAGAAGTGGATGACCATCCGGGGCAGGGTCCCGGATGCGGGGACGGTTACCCCGAAAATCGGACGCTCGCTCCGGTGGTTCGCCCGCCGTCGAGTCGATCGTCAAGCCATTTAGTCAGTGAAACGCGCAAGTTTCGAGGTGAGTACTCTCGTGGAATTGTCCGGCGGTGAAATCCTGGTTGAGTGCCTCAAGTCGGAAGGGGTCGATACGGTCTTCGGCTACCCCGGCGGGGCGGTTCTTCACATCTACGATGCCCTGTATCAGCAAGAGCAGGTCAATCATGTGCTCGTGCGTCACGAGCAGGGCGCGGTCCACATGGCCGACGGCTATGCCCGTGCCACCGGCAAGCCGGGCGTGGTGCTGGTCACCTCCGGCCCGGGTGCGACCAACGCGGTCACCGGCATTGCCACCGCGCACATGGACTCGATCCCGCTGGTGGTGTTCACCGGCCAGGTCCACAGCGCGCTGATCGGCAACGACGCCTTCCAGGAAGTCGACAACGTTGGCATCACCCGCCCCTGCGTGAAGCACAACTTCATGGTCAAGGACGTGCGCGACATGGCCGAGACCATCAAGAAGGCGTTCTACGTCGCGACCACCGGTCGCCCGGGCCCGGTCGTGGTCGATATCCCCAAGGATGTCACCGACCCGAAGGTCAAGATCCCGTTCGAGTACCCGGAAAAGGTCGCGATGCGTTCCTACCAGCCGACCGAGAAGGGGCACTCCGGGCAGATCCGCAAGGCGGTCGACCTGATCGTCAACGCCGAGCGGCCGATGATCTATACCGGCGGCGGGGTTGTTCTCGGTCGCGCCGGCGACGAGCTGACCCATTTCACGCGCAAGCTCGGCTACCCGATCACGCAGACGCTGATGGGCCTCGGCGCCTATCCGTCCAGCGACAAGCAGCACCTGGGCATGCTCGGGATGCACGGCACCTACGAGGCGAACATGGGCATGCATCATTGCGATGTCCTGATCGCCATCGGGGCCCGCTTCGACGACCGGGTCACCGGGGACCTGTCCAAGTTCTGTCCGCACGCGAAGATCGTCCACGTCGATATCGACCCGTCCTCGATCTCGAAGAACGTCGTCGTCGACGTGCCGATCGTCGGTGCGGTCAAGTCGGTGCTCACCGAGATGATCGAGCTGGTCAACCAGGCCGGCGGGGCGAAGAAGACCCGGGAGCTCGAGGCCTGGTGGGACCAGATCGAGCAGTGGCGCGGCATGAAGTGCCTCGAGTACAAGTGGTCCGACGAGATCATCAAGCCGCAGTACGTCGTCCAGAAACTCTGGGAGGTCACCGGCGGCGACGCCTTCGTCACCTCAGATGTCGGCCAGCACCAGATGTGGGCCGCCCAGTACTACGGCTTCAACAAGCCGCACCGCTGGATCAACTCGGGCGGGCTGGGCACGATGGGCTTCGGCCTGCCGGCCGCGCTGGGCGCCAAGTGGGCCTATCCCGACGAGGAGGTTGCCTGCATCACCGGCGAGGGCAGTATCCAGATGTGTATCCAGGAGCTGTCGACGGCACTGCAGTACCAGCTGCCGGTCAAGATCGTCAGCCTCAACAACGGCTATCTCGGCATGGTCCGGCAGTGGCAGGAGTTCTTCTACTCCGGGCGCTACGCGATGAGCTACATGGAGTCCCTGCCGGACTTCGTCAAGCTGGCCGAGTCCTATGGCCACGTCGGCATGCGCATCGACAAGCCGGCCGACGTCGAGGGCGCGCTGAAGGAGGCGTTCGCCATGAAGGACCGTCTGGTCTTCATGGACTTCCAGACCGATCCGGAGGAGAACGTCTACCCGATGGTTCCCGCCGGCGCGGGCCTCAACGAAATGATCCTGGTGTGAGGGCGGCCTGATATGCGACACATCATCTCGATCCTGATGGAAAACGAGGCCGGCGCACTCTCTCGGGTGGCCGGGCTGTTCTCGGCGCGTGGCTACAACATCGAGTCGCTGTGCGTGGCACCGACCCACGACGAGTCCCTCTCTCGCCTGACGCTGGTGACCAGCGGTGACGAGCAGGTGATCGAACAGATCGTCAAGCAGCTCAACAAGCTGATCGACGTGGTCAAGGTCCAGGACATGGCCGACACCGCGCACATCGAGCGCGAACTGATGCTGGTCAAGCTGCAGGCCTTCGATGCCATGCGCGAGGAGGTCTACCGTCTGGCCGACATCTTCCGCGGCCAGATCATCGACGTGACCGAGTCCAGCTACACCGTGCAGCTGGTGGGGCCGGGCAACAAGCTGGACGCCTTCATCGACGCGCTGGGCTCGATCCCGGTGGTCGAGATCGTGCGCTCGGGCGCACTGGGGATCTCGCGCGGTCCGCGCGGCATGCTGATCCCCGAGGTCTGAGCCTCGGCCGAATTCCCTTAATTCAAAATAATCGACTGGAGACACATCTCATGCAGGTTTACTACGACAAGGACTGCGACCTCTCCCTGATCCAGGGCAAGAAGGTCGCCATCATCGGCTACGGCTCGCAGGGTCACGCTCACGCGCTCAACCTCAAGGAATCCGGTGTCGAGGTGGCTATCGGCCTGCGCGCCGGTTCCGGCTCGGTCAAGAAGGCCGAAGGCGAGGGCCTGACGGTCAAGACCATCGAGGAGGCCTCCGCCTGGGCCGACGTCGTCATGGTGCTGGCCCCGGACGAGAACCACGCCGAGATCTACGCCAACCAGATCGAGCCGAATCTGCGTGAGGGTGCGACGCTCGCCTTCGCCCACGGCTTCTCCGTGCTGTACAACCAGGTCTCGCCGCGCAAGGATCTCGACGTGATCATGATCGCGCCGAAGGCCCCGGGCCACACCGTGCGCTCCGAGTTCGCCCGCGGCGGCGGCATCCCGGACCTGATCGCGATCCACCAGGACGCTTCGGGCAAGGCCAAGGACATCGCGCTGTCCTACGCCTCGGGTATCGGCGGCGGTCGCACCGGCATCATCGAGACCACCTTCAAGGACGAGACCGAGACCGACCTGTTCGGCGAGCAGGCCGTGCTCTGCGGCGGTACCGTCGAGTTGGTCCGCGCCGGCTTCGAGACCCTGACCGAGGCGGGCTACCCGGCCGAGATGGCGTACTTCGAGTGCCTGCACGAGCTCAAGCTGATCGTCGACCTCATGTACGAGGGCGGGATCGCCAACATGAACTACTCGATCTCCAACAACGCCGAGTTCGGCGAGTACGTCACCGGCCCGAAGGTGATCAACGACGAGTCCCGCCGGGCGATGCGCGAGGCGCTGGCCAACATCCAGAACGGCGAGTACGCCAAGCGCTTTATCAACGAGGGGGCGCTGAACTACCCTTCAATGACGGCACGTCGTCGCCAGGACGCCGAGCACCCGATCGAGCAGGTCGGTGAGCGTCTGCGCGGCATGATGCCGTGGATCAGCGCCAACAAGATCGTCGACAAGTCCCGTAACTGATCGCGGGACGGTCGCACGCGACAATCCCGGGAGGGGCAGAAGATGGATCACGACACGCAAACCGAGCAGCAACCGGCCGACCGGCAGGACGGGCATCGGCGGCGCAAGGCGATCTACCTGCTGCCCAACCTGATCACGACCGGCGCCCTGTTCGCCGGTTTTTTCGCGATTGTGATGGCCGTCCAGGGCAACTTCGTCCCGGCGGCCATCGCCGTTTTCGTCGCCATGCTGCTCGACGGCATGGATGGCCGCGTGGCGCGGATGACCGGTACCGAATCGGAATTCGGCATCCAGTACGACTCGCTCTCCGACGTGGTCTCCTTCGGCATCGCCCCGGCCCTGATCGTCTACCTGTGGAGCCTGCAGGGCATGGGCGATCGCTGGGGCATGCTCGGCGCGTTCGTCTTCGCGGCCGCCGCGGCGATTCGACTGGCGCGCTTCAACGTGCAGGTCGAGACGGTCGACAAGGGGTACTTCGTCGGGCTGGCCTCGCCGGCGGCCGCGGCGGTGCTGATGGGCATGGTGTGGTTCTTCGAGGCGCACGAGATTCCGTTCGAGACCCAGCAGGGCTGGGTCTGGGTGATCACGATCACCACCGGCCTCTTGATGGTCTCGAGCTTCCCGTACTTCAGCGGCAAGCGGCTCTCGCCGCGGCTGCGCGTGTCGTTCCTGAGCCTGCCGATCGCAATCATCGTGTTCGTGCTGCTCCTGAAGGATTTCGCCCTGACGCTGTGGGTCCTGGCCAGTGCCTATGCGCTGTCGGCCCCGCTGTGGACGCTCACGCGCGATCTGCGTCGGCGCATCAAGCGCCTGGCGTCTTGAATCGCGGCCCGGCCGTCGCTACCGTTGTCTCATGAGCAGTCGTTCCCACGCAGCCCGTTTCTCCCTCCCGATCGCCCTTCCGGCGGTCGGGCTGCGTGGCGTCTGCCCGTCGCTGCTGCTGCGACTGCCCCGCTGGGGCTACTGACGACGGCCTGGCGAGGCGACCCACGCGATCACCGACTAGACAACGACATGCCGACGGGACGACCCGACGGTGACTTTTGAGGTTTATGCCATGAGCAGCAGTGACTCCTTGATCATCTTCGACACCACGCTTCGCGACGGCGAGCAGAGCCCGGGTGCGTCCATGACGCGCGACGAGAAGCTGCGCATCGCCCGTCAACTCGAGCGACTGGGCGTGGATGTGATCGAGGCCGGTTTTGCCGCGGCGAGCGAGGGCGATTTCAATGCCATCCGTACGATCGCCGAGCATGTCGAGCATTCGACCATCTGCTCGCTCGCGCGCGCCGGCGAGAAGGATGTGCGCCGTGCCGGCGAGGCGGTGTCCCCGGCGCCCAAGCGCCGTATCCACACCTTCATCGCCACCAGCCCGATCCACATGGAGAAGAAACTCCGCATGAGCCCCGACGAGGTGGTCGGGCATGCGGTCAACGCCATCAAGATCGCGCGCGAGTACACCGACGACGTCGAGTTCTCCGCCGAGGACGCGGTACGCTCGGAGATGGACTTCCTGGTGCGTGTCTTCGAGGCGGCGATCGAGGCCGGTGCGACCACGCTCAACGTGCCCGACACGGTTGGCTATGCCACCCCGGACCAGTGGGCCGAGCAGATGGCGACCCTGATCGAGCGGGTCAACGGCTCGGAGAACGTGGTGTGGTCGACGCACTGCCACAACGACCTCGGCCTGGCCGTGGCCAACTCGCTGGCGGCCGTTCGTTCGGGTTTCCGCCAGGTCGAGTGCACCATCAACGGTCTCGGAGAGCGGGCCGGCAACGCCGCGCTCGAGGAAGTCGTCATGGCCACCCGCACGCGTCCGGACGTCTACGGCGTCTCGACCCGCATCGATGCCACCCAGATCGTGCCGACCTCGAAGCTGGTCTCCACCATCACGGGCTACCCGGTGCAGCCCAACAAGGCCATCGTCGGGGCGAACGCCTTCGCCCACGAATCGGGCATTCACCAGGACGGCGTGCTCAAGCACCGTGAGACCTACGAGATCATGCGTGCCGAAGACGTCGGCTGGTCGACCAACCGGCTGTCTCTCGGCAAGCTCTCCGGGCGCAACGCCTTCAAGAGCCGCCTGAAGGACCTCGGTGTCGAACTCGAGAGCGAGGAGGCCCTCAACGATGCCTTCCGTCGCTTCAAGGAGCTGGCCGACAAGAAGCGCGAGATCTTCGACGAGGACATCCAGGCGCTGGTCTCGGAGGTCTACGACGAGCAGGAGGAGGCCTTCCGCCTGGTCGCATTGCACGTCTGTTCCGAGACCGGCGAGACCCCGGAGGCGACCGTGACCGCCTCGATCCGCGGTGAGGAGATGACCGCCACGGCGACCGGTGCCGGCCCGGTCGACGCCGCGCTGGCCGCGATCGAGAAGATCGTCGCCTCGGGTGCCAACCTGCAGCTCTACTCGGTCAACAACATCACCAGCGGCACCGACGCTCAGGGCGAGGTCAACGTGCGCCTCGAGCGCGCCGGGCGGATCGTCACCGGGCAGGGGGCGGACACCGATATCGTGATCGCCTCGGCCAAGGCCTACCTCAATGCCATCGAGCGGCTCGAGCATCCCCCCAAGCGCGCCCATCCGCAGATGGGTGACGTGTGACCCGAGGGTCGGGCTGAGCATGGGCTTGCGGGTCGATCGCGAGGCCGCCCTGGGGTGGCTGGGTATCGAGGGATTTCGTCCCAGTGGGCGAATGCGCCCGACCGAACGACGGGCGGTCGTCGCGGATGATTCGCGAACCGAGCATGGGCCCGCCGAGCAGCAGGGTGAGCAGCAGGGCGACTCGGGGTCGGGCCCGATCGAAACCCTGATCGAAACCCCGGTCGATGTCACGAAGGATGTTCGGACCCCGCCCTCCGAGATGGCGGTCGAAGAGTCACGCCAGCAAGAGACCGGAGCCGAGGTCGCCACGACTACAGCCCGGTCGGCCGACGAGGTGCCGGCGGACCGGCTGTATCTCGCCTTCGACTCCCCCCATCGGGCTCTGGCCGAGGCGATTGCCCGGGCCGCCGGCCTGGCATGCGAGACGGGAGAGGGTGGCGATGTCGTGACCGTGAGCGGGCAAACCTGGGAGCTGGCAGCGCTGGCCGGCGACGGGGCGGCCAAGCGGTGCCTGTGGCAGACCCTGGTGGCCCGTGGCCGGCGGAGGCGCGGATGAGGGCCGAGTCCGACGTCATTCCGGCCTGGGACTGGGCGGCACTGGCCGGCGAAGACCTGCCCGAGATCGTCGCGATCGAGGAGGCCGCGCACCCGTACCCGTGGAGCGAGGCGATCTTCGAGGACTGCCTGCGCGCCGGCTACCGCCTCGATGGCGCCTTTGTCCGCGGGCAACTGGTCGGCTACTCGGTGGTAATGGCGGTGCTCGACGAGTGGCACCTGCTCAACCTCTGCGTCGACCCGGCATTCCAGCGCCGCGGGGTGGGTCGGTTCCTGCTCGAGCGCCTGCTGGATTCGGCGCATGCGGCGCGGGCGAGGTGCCTGATCCTCGAGGTGCGGGCCGGCAACCGTGCCGCCATCGGCCTGTACGAGTCGGCCGGGTTTGCGGATATCGGTCTCCGAAAGGCGTATTATCCGGCCCCCAACGGGCGGGAGGATGCACGCGTCATGCGTTGCGAGCTTGCCTGAACCCGGTTTTACCGGCCTCTCACTACCTGTGACGGGCCGCACGATCTTCCAGTCGAGATTCCATGAGCACTACCCCCGAAAACGATTACTCCAGCCGCCGGACCTTCGCGATCATCTCGCACCCCGACGCGGGCAAGACCACCATGACCGAGAAGCTGTTGCTGTTCGGCGGCGCGATCCAGCTCGCCGGCACGGTCAAGGGCAAGAAGTCCGGCCGCCACGCCACCTCTGACTGGATGGCGATGGAAAAGGAGCGCGGCATCTCGGTGACCAGCTCGGTGATGCAGTTCCCCTACCGGGAACGTATCGTCAACCTGCTCGACACCCCGGGCCACGAGGACTTCTCCGAGGACACCTACCGCGTCCTGACCGCGGTGGACTCGGCGTTGATGGTCATCGATGCGGCCAAGGGCGTCGAGGCGCGCACCATCAAGCTGATGGAGGTCTGTCGCCTGCGCACCACGCCGATCATGACCTTCGTCAACAAACTCGACCGCGAGGGCCGCGACCCGCTCGAACTGCTCGACGAGGTCGAGACGGTCCTGAACATCCGCTGCGCACCGGTGACCTGGCCGATCGGCAGCGGCAAGCGCTTTCGTGGCATCTACCACATCGCCAAGGACACCACCTACCTCTACGGCGCCGCCGACGGCACGCGCGACCAGGCGGTCGAGGCGATCAAGGGACTGGACAACCCCGAGCTCGACGAGCGCATCGGCAGCCAGGCCGACGAGTTGCGCGACGAGATCGAGCTGGTGGCCGGCGCGGCCGACGAGTTCGACCTCCAGGCGTATCTGGCGGGCGAGCAGACGCCGGTGTACTTCGGTTCGGCGATGAACAACTTCGGGGTGCAGTCCTTGCTTGATGACTTCGTCGAGTACGCCCCGCCACCGCAGCCGCGCGAGGCCACCAGTCGCACGGTCGAGCCCTCGGAGAACAAGTTCACCGGTTTCGTCTTCAAGATCCAGGCGAACATGGACCCGCAGCACCGCGACCGGATCGCCTTTCTGCGCATCTGCTCGGGCGAGTTCCGTCGCGGCATGAAGTCCCACCACGTGCGCCTCGGGCGCGACGTGAAGATCCCGGACGCGCTGACCTTCATGTCCTCCGACCGGGTGCGCCTGGAAACGGCCCAGGCGGGCGACATCATCGGCATCCACAATCACGGCACGGTGCGCATCGGGGATACCTTCACCGAGGGCGAGAAGCTGGCGTTCACCGGTATCCCCAACTTCGCCCCGGAACTGTTCCGCCGTGCGCAGTTGAAGGATCCGCTCAAGTCCAAGCAGCTGCTCAAGGGCTTGTCGCAGTTGTGCGAGGAGGGGGCGACCCAGCTCTACCGGCCGATGACCAACAACGATCTGATCCTGGGGGCGGTGGGCGTGCTGCAGTTCGACGTGGTCGCCCAGCGCCTGAAGGACGAATACAACGTCGACTGCCGCTTCGAGGCGGTCAACGTGAACACCGCCCGTTGGGTGGAATGCGACGATCCCAAGCGTTTCGAGGAATTCAAGAACAAGAACCAGCAGAACCTCGCGCTCGATCACGCCGGTGATCTGGTCTACATCGCCCCGACACGCGTCAACCTGCAGATGACCCAGGAGCGCTGGCCCGAGGTGCGTTTCCTCGCCACCCGCGAGCACGGCGACTACCGCACGGAGTGATCCGTTCGCGGGCGGCGTGCTGTCAGTGCGCCGCCGGATCCCCTTCGGGCTGCCCGCCGAGCGTGCGCTCGACCAGTTGGTCGAAGTCTTCCGGGTTGATGTACTGGAACAGCTCCTTGTCGTCCTCCTCGACAGTGATCGCCACGCCCTTCTCGGGGTAGAGCCACAACATCGCCGGCGGCTCGTCCTGGTCGCGTTCCCCCCGCGGTATCGGGCGCTTCTCTGCCGGCTCGCCGAAGCGCCGGGTGATCAGTTCTTCCTCGTAGTCGGCGCTCGGTGCGTAGCTGATCGAGCGGATCGGCTGGTCCTGTGCCTCGAGCAGGGCCTCGTCGGACATCGACAGCTTGCGTGCTCCGCTCGGGGTCGGATCGGCGATGCGCGACTCCTCGGCCCAGCGCTCCAGTGTCTCCTGCTCGACGTCGGCGACCAGGATCACCTTCGCGCTCAGAGGTCCGACGTTCATCCGGCCGAAGAAGGCCTCCAGCGACAGCGGCTCGCCGGGCTTGGCGAACATGGCCAGATCCGCCTTCTGATCGTAGCGGCGCTTGAAGTCCAGCAGGGACGACTCGCCCAAGGTCACGCCGAAGACCTCGACCTGACCGCTATCGTTGACCTCTACGTCCCAGGGCAGGAAGGCGTGGTCGGGCGGGGTCGACTCGCAGCCGGCCAGCAGGCCGACGAGCACGGTTGCGCCAAGGGCGATCGATCGGGTGGCGGTGACGAGGCGGCGCATGGGCATTCCAGATATGAGTCGGGAGAAGTGGTCGCCGGCAACTTGGACGTCGGCGACGCTCGAGCCACGGATTTAATCAGCCCCGTGCACGACGGGCAAGTCGGGCGGTCCGACGCCCTTGCGTATTGCGTCGATCGAGCCCGAGGGGGTATGTTGCTGCCATTCGGTTTTCACACAGGGATAACGCCCGCTCGTTTCGATGGCGTCCGGGCTGCGACCCGCAGGCGCTGCCGAATCGTATGGGATTCCACAAGGAGGGATGCGCATGCCGATTGCAGGGAACAGGGATGGGGCCTCGAGCCGAGGTGGCTGGTTTCACGATTGGTCGGGGCCGCTGGTGCTCGCCCTTGTCGTCACGATCGCCGGGCCGGTCGCGGCCGAGGACTTCCCGCTCCGTGACAAGTACGCCTCGGTCGGTGTGCCGCCGGTGGAGACGGAGGAGCTCGCCGACTCCCTGGATGCCATGACCGTGGTCGATGCGCGCTCGCCCTACGAATACGAGACCCTCCACATCCGGGATGCCGTCTCGATACCGCTGGACTCGGGAGACTTCAAGGAGTCGGTTCTGGCGCTGGCCGAGGAATCGGGCCAGCCGCTGGTATTCTACTGCAACGGCGTCACCTGTGCGGTTTCGTACAAGGCCGCCCTGAAGGCGAAGAAGGCCGGCGTGGCGGACGCGCGCGTCTATGACGCCGGCGTGCTTGCCTGGGCCCGGGAAAACCCCGAGCAGACGGTGCTGCTCGGCGAGCCGTTGCAAAGCGACGACCAGCTGATCGCCGACGAGGAATTCAAGCGTCGACTGCTGGCCGAGGATGCCTTCTATGCCCGCATCCAGTCCAGCGACGACCCGATGATCGTCGATATCCGCAGCCGGGACCAGCGTCAGGGCGTGTCGTTGTTCCAGATGCGCGACCGCCATGTGCCGCTGACCGGCGACAACCGCGAACTCGACGGTCTGGTCGAGACGGCCAAGAGCGAAGACCGCCCGATGTTCTTCGTCGACGCCACCGGCAAGCAGGTGCGCTGGCTTCAGTACTATCTCGAGGAGCGGGGCATTTCCGAATACTGGTTTCTCGAAGGGGGAGCCAGCCAGATCTACGAGAGCATGAGCACGCAGTGATCTCGTCGCCTGCCCGGTGGTGATTCAGCCAAGCGCGTAGCGGCCGCGCCATTCGGCGATCCAGCGTTCCAACAGCCCCGCTGCTGTGTCCCGACTGGCCGAGGCGGTGTCCAGTCCCAGCACACGTGCGGCGTCACGGAGATTGTCGATGGCATGGCGGTTGTCCAGTGGAGCGGCCTGGTTGGTCTTGCTCAACTTGCGACCGTCCGGGCCGTTCACCAACGGCAGGTGCAGATAGCCCGGCACGTGCAATCCCAGGGCCTCGGCCAGTTCGACGTGCAATGGCGTCAGGGGCGCGAGGTCCTCGCCGCGCACCACCTGCGTGATGCCCATCTCGTGGTCGTCGACCACGTTGGCCAGGTGGTAGGCGATGGGCCCGTCGGCCCGGCGCAGGACCGGGTCGCCCACTTCGGTGGCCAGTTGCTGGCTCAGCTTGCCCAGGCGCCGGTCGGCGACGTCTCGGCGGTGGTCGCCCACCCGGAACCGCCAGGCGTGACGTTCGTCGGCCGCGGCGGGCTGCTTGCGGCAGAAACCGGGGTAGACGGGGCCGATCGCGCCGAGCACCTGCCCATGTCCTTCGGCCCAGGCGCGCAGCCGGGCGCGCGTACAGTGACAGCGATACAGCCGCCCCGATGCCTCCAGGCGTTTCAGGGCGGCCTCGTAACACTCCGTGCGCCGACCCTGGAAGATCACCTCGCCATCGAACAGCAGTCCGTGCGCGTGCAGTTGGTCGAGTATCGCGTCGATCGCCTCGGGGCGGCTGCGTGACCGGTCGGTGTCGTCGATCCGCAGCGACCAGCGTCCGCCATGGGCGTGTGCATCCAGAAAGCTGCCCAATGCCGCCACCAGCGAGCCGGCATGCAGCGGACCCGAGGGCGTCGGGGCAAAGCGGCCGTGGTAGGTCGAATGGCTGGGAGTCATGTGATCGGACGCCTGGCTGAGCGGTTGAGTGTGGATGTATTGGCCAATGTCGGCGAACTCAAGGTCGGTTGCCGCATCCTATCAGGGGGCCGATGCCGGGCCGGTGGCCGAAGTGAAGCGGCCCGGCGCGTGGTCCGGTTTCGTGCCTTGGCGTTTCCGGTCGCAGGTCGCCTGGTCCGGCAGACTTCCTTCTTGATGGCGTAGAGTATCGATATGTCGCGAATCCCTGTTCCTCGAGTTGCCCGCCGTGCCGTCCGCCTGCTCGCGCCGGGGCTGTTGCTGGCGGGGTTGCTGGCCTCAAGTCTGCCGTCGGTAGCGGCCGAAGGGGGCGGGGATTCGTCCTCGAACCGGCATCTGGGCGCGGAGATCGAGGGCGAGGTCGAGCGAGGTCTCGAGGCCATCGATCGGGGGGATCGCGACGGTCTGGAGCGGGAGCTGGACGATCTCGTTTCGTTACGGCACGGCGAATCGGTGGCCGCCTATCTCGAGGTCCGCTGGCTTCTCGACCGCGTCGAGCAAAACCCGGCGGCCGTGGCCGCCCGCCTGCGCGAGCATCCGGATCTGCCACTCATGCCGCGCTTGAAGCGCCGTTATCTGGATCACCTGGCCAAGAAGGAATCCTGGGGCGAGTACCGCCTGGTCTTTGATCGAGCGCCCGAGATCAACCCGGGGACTCGGCGCCAGTGCGCCTACTGGCAGGCCGAACTGGCCCTCGAGGAGACCTTGAGCGAGGTCCAGGCCGAGGAGGCTCTGTCGGTCTGGCAACGCGGACGCAGCCAGCCGGAGGCCTGCGACCCGGTCTTCGAGTGGCTGGAGTCCAACGGTCGCCTTGACGAATCGGCCTACCGCGCACGGGTGCAGGCGGCAGTGGTCGCCGGCCAGGATGGCCTGGCTCGCTACCTTGTGCGCCGCGGGCCGACGGGACTGGCCGAGTACCGTGATCGTTGGCTGGCCCTGCGTGACCGGCCGGCGACGGCGGTCCCCGAGCTGATCGACGCCGAGGGCGATGCCGAGGAGATCACCCAGGGATTGCTCTGGCTGGCCCGGCGCGAACCGGCGCGTGCCCGAGAGTCGCTGGCGCGTGCCGAGTCGCAGGAGCTGCTCGATGCCGAGCAGGCCGGCAGCGTGGCCCGGCTGGCGGCACTCAAGGCGGCGTATCGCTACGAACCCCAGGCCCGCCAGTGGCTGACCGAGGTGCCACTGGCCGCGCGTGACGAGGAGGTCTGGACCTGGACCGTGCGCGCGGCCCTGCGCCACCTCGACTGGGCCCGGGTCAAGGAGTCGATCAATGCCATGCCGGAGGAACTGGCCCAGCGGCGGGAATGGCGGTACTGGCGTGCGGTCGCCGACGAGCATCTTGGGCGGGCAACCGCCGCGCGCAGTGCCTGGCGCGAGCTGGCCGACACGCCCGACTACCATGGCTTTCTCGCCGCCGACCGGCTCGGCCTGGGCTACCCCCTGCCAGCCGCGCAGAACGAGCCGCCGGAACCATCGAGCGAGGCGGTGTCGGCCCTCGCCGGGCGGCCCTGGCTGTCGCTTGCCTTCGCCCTGCATCGACTCGACCGTCCCGAGGATGCTCGTCGCCTGTTCGGCCACGCCCTCGAGGGCGTGAACGACGAGCTCCTGCCGGCACTTGCCTATCTCGCCCATCGGGCCGGCTGGCATGATCGCGCCTCGGTGATCATCGCCCGCATGGACAAGCTCCACGACCCGGCCTGGTATGCCGCCCGCTTCGCGATGCCGCACCGGGCGGTGGTCGAGGCCCAGGCCGAGCGGCAGGGGGTGCCGACCGAGTGGATCTACTCGATCATGCGCCGCGAGAGCCTGTTCATGCGCGACATCGGCTCGGGTGCCGGTGCACAGGGCCTGATGCAGCTGATGCCCGGGACGGCGCGCTGGATCAACCGCCAGGCCGGCCTGGGCCTGTCGACGGACCGGTTGTCGGATCCCGACACCAACGTGGCATTCGGCACTGCCTACATCGGGCAGATGGCCGAACGGTTCGAGGGCCAGTATCCGTTGGCCACTGCCGCCTACAACGCGGGCCCGGGGCGTGTCCGCGACTGGATGCCGGCGGTGCCTCTTCCGGGCGACGTCTGGGTCGACACGATCCTGTTCGACGAGACCCGCGCCTACGCGCAGGCCGTGCTCGCGGGCATGGTCACCTATCGCTGGCGGCTGACCGGCGAGCCACGACGGCTGGGGGAATTGCTGTCGCTGGTCAAGGCCGGCGATGATCCGGATTGATCCGTAAGAAACCTCTACACGAATGCCACGGAGTCGGGCCCTTGTCTGTCGCCACTCAACCGCCGAGTTTCCTGTTCTTCGACCTCGAGACCACCGGGGCCGACCCGGCCTTCGATCGCCCGCTGCAGTTCGCGGCGATCCGTACCGATCCGGCCCTCGAGCCGATCGGCGAGCCGGTGGTCTGGTACGCCCGCCCGCCCGATGACTGCCTCGCCCATCCGGCCGCGGTGATGACCACCGGCCTGCTGCCCGACGATCCCGTACTGGCCCGTGCGGACAGCGAGGCCAATCTGGCCAATCGCGTCCACCGGCTGGTGAGCCAGCCCAATACCTGTGTGGTCGGGTTCAACAACCTGCGCTTCGATGCCCCGATGTTGCGCTTTCTCTTCTGGCGCAATCTGCTCGACCCGTATCGGCACGAGTGGGCGGACGGCAACAGCCGGTTCGACGTGCTGGACGCCGCCCGCGCCTATCGCCTGCTGGCACCCGCTGCACTCGACTGGCCGGTGGACGGTGAAGGCCGCCCGACCTTGCGCCTGTCCGAGCTCTCGGCCGCCAATGGCCTGACCCACGAGAACGCGCATGACGCGCTTTCCGACGTGGAGGCCACCATCGAGCTCGCCCGCGCCCTGCGCGATGCCGACCCGGCGCTCTGGGAACGCCTGCTCGCCGCCCGCGACAAGCGCGAGGTGGCGCGCGTTGTCGACCAGCCCGACCATGCCCCCTTCCTGCACGTCTCGCCCCGCCTGCCGGCCCGGATTTCCTCGGCCTCGATGTTCTGCTCCTTCGGCCAGGTCGACGGCAATCGCAACCGCCGCGAGTGCTGGGACCTGCGCTTCGATCCCATGCCGTGGCTGGATCTCGATGGCGCCGAATGGGCCGAGCGACGTTTCCTGAAGACCCCGCCCATCGAGGCCGAGTGCGACTGGGACCAGTTGCGCCTGCCGATCAAGTCGATCCACCTCAATCGGGTTCCGGTGGTCCTGCCGGCCGAGGCCCTTCGACGTGACGGGGTGGCCCAGCGGATGGTGATCGACCCGGCCCGCATCGACGCACACGCGCGGTTCTTCCACCGCCATTTCGACGCACTGCGCGAGCGGTTGCTGGGGGTGTTGGAGCATACCGAGGGCGACTTTCCGCCGCGAGCGGCCGAGCAGTCGCTCTATGCCGGCTTCGTGCCCGACGCCGATCGCCGTCACCTCGACGACTGGTGGGGGCGTGCCCGCGGGCTGCGTTCGCGCGACGAGGCCGTCGCGCATGCGCGCGACCTGCTGGCCTGGCCGTTCGAGGACCCACGTCTGCCGGAGCTGGTGGAGGGGTTCGTCGCCCGCAACCTGCCCGAGGCGCTGGACGAGGCGGCCGCGGAACGATGGCGTGCGCGCCTGGTCGATCGATTGCACCCCGGGGAACGCCTCGGGGAGGCCCATCCCGGCCCGGATCGGGATTTCCCGACGTTGTTTGCCGAGGTTGAACGGTTGGCCGGTGACGAGCACTGGTCGGCCGAGCAGCGGGCATTGCTGGGGCCGTACCGGCACTGGCTCGAAGGGCGTGAACGGGTCCTGCTGACGGGTGGCTAGTCGTACCCAATGGCCGTCATTTCAGTCACTTGGGCTCAAGTGAGCGGGTGGCGGGCCGATAACCTTGGGGAAGGTCTGCACCAAAATAGCCAATGCCTCTGGCTTTCCGGTTCGAGCACCATCAAGGTGCCGATTCGAAGGCGGGCTCGGTGCCCGGTGAGGATCGGTAGCGCCGAGGGCGGGCATGCCGGCAAGCCCCGCAGGGCGGGCTGCCAGGCGCCTGTCTGCAGAGTCGGCTATTCGCGCAGGGCTTCCCAAGAGGGAATACGAGGAATGTCGCATGAGCTTTACGGTTTTTGGTCGCGGAGTCAGCGACGGGCTGACGATCGACGAGGCGACATCGCCGGGCCTGCTGCGCCCGCCGACGTTTGTCGAACCGCCACCGGCCGTGCGCGAGGACCAGGCCGGCACGCCCTTTGCCCGGGAGCGCGAGTCGGCTGCGCGGCACGACGACTCGCTGCGCGCCTACCGGGAGACGGCAGGACAGGTCAACCGCGAGCCGTCACCGGTGTCGGTGGCCGAGCAGATCATGTCGCGCCCGGCGCTGACCGTACGCATCAACGACACGGTGGGTCGGGCGCGTGACCTGATGGCCGAGCGGCGCATCGGCCTGCTGCCGGTGCTGGGGGAGGACGGGCGCATCGAGGCGATCATTACCCGCGGCGATATCACGCGCCAGCGCATACGCTACTCGGATCTGGCGAAGATGCCGGTGGGAACGGTAGCCCATTTCGAGGTGCTGACGGCCGGCCCACGGACGAACATTCGAGAGCTGGCCCGCGTGCTGCTCGAGCAGGACATTCGCGGCATGCCGATCGTCGATCAGTCCGAGGAGCCGCCTCGGGTCGTGGGTGTAGTGACCCGTAGCGACATCCTGCGAGCGCTGATCAACTACGCCCCGCTCGAACTCTGGCTGTGACCATTGATCTGGATGGGTAATCGGATGGAGGTCGTGGTGTCCTAGCGCCGGGCGAACTCGCAACTGTCACTGTAGGCATCACGCATCAGATTGAAGCAGGTGGCCAGAAACAGGCTCTGCAGTTCCACGAACTCGTCGAAGGCCTCCCTTTCGGCCTTTCGGCCTCCCTCGGCACTGGTGATCAGTGTGTCGGCGGACCTGTGCATCTGCACGTGCAGTTGGTGGACCTTCTCGAACTCATCCTGGCGACCCGGTGGGGCGCCGTGGCTTTCCAGGAATCGTCCGAACCGGCATTCGTGCTCATTTACCGTCGGTCGCGGCGTGCCGTACAGCAGGACTGCCATGATTCGCGAGTACCAGTCGAAGTGCCAGTAGGTGACTTCCTCGAAGCCGTCGATAAAGGCCTGGTAGTCGAACGGATCCGGCAGGTTCGGGGACGATGCACACATGGGCGGTTTCACTCGGTGGGTTGGAGCGTGACGGTCAGTCTAGGCGATTTCATTTCGCCCTGACAGGATGATTCCAACATTCGGCCATGAAGGCTCGATGTCGTCAGGACGGTTCCGGATTTGTCCGGCGTTCCAGCAGCCTGGCCAGATAATGCAGATCGACCATGCCGTTGTCGGGGGCGGGGCCGGCCAGTGTCTCGGCCGGGGCGCCCTGATTGCCCAGGTGCGAATGCACGGCTATCGCCCCGTCGAAATCGTCGTCGGCGGTGTAGTCGTTGATGGTCACGACCACCGGCACGTTGGCCGCGCGCGCCGAGCGCACACCGTTGGCCGAGTCTTCCAGGGCGATCGTCTCGCCCGGGGCGAGCCGCATCCGCTCGAGTGCCCAGGTGTAGATGTCCGGGGCAGGCTTTTTCCTTGGGACGATGTCGCCGGCGGCGATCAGCTCGAACCAGTCCGGGCTGTCCTCTCCCAGTGTGGCGCGTAGCAGGCCGGTGACATTCTCGGGGGTGGTGGTCGTGGTGATGGCCAGGCGCATTCCCGCGGCCCGGGCCTCGTCGAGCAGGCGTTTCACACCAGGTCGCAGCGGAATCTCGCCGCGCTGGAGCAGGTCGAGGTAGTGGGCGGTCTTTGCCTTGTGCAGTCCCGCGATCCAGGCGGCCAGATCCTCGACCTCGGGTCGTGCCGGATCGCGGGTCTCGATGAAGTGACGGATGCGTTCCTTGCCGCCGGTGACGGCCAGCAACTCGCCGTAGGTGGACACGTCCCAGTGCCAGTCGAGCCCGGCATCGCGGAAGGCGAGGTTGAAGGCGACGCGGTGTCCGTCGCGCTCGGTGTCGGCAAGGGTGCCGTCGACGTCGAAAAGGATGGCTTGCAACATGCAGGGTCCCAACTTTGGTTACCATTGGCCCCGTTCCCGGAACGGGGACACGTGAATCAAAACGAGCGAGAGTCTACGCAATGCGCAAACGACCGGCCAGTTCCGGTGCCCGCTGGATCGCGGGTGGCTGGCAACTGTTGAAGACACGCCCCGGCCTGGTGATCGGCAGCGTGCTGCTGATGTACCTGCTGGTCCTGTTGGTCAGTTTCGTGCCGGTGGTCGGCATGGGGGCGGGCTACCTCATCGCCCCGATCCTGGGCGGTGGGGTGATCGTGATCTTCGCCCGGATCGCCGAGATCCTGGAGCGTGCCGAAGAGGAGCCGTTGGCGCGCGAGCAGCCGATCGGCTTCGACCTGCTGTTCTCGCAGTTCTCGGGGCAGGCACCCTGGCGCCCGCTGCTCGGGCTGGGTGGCGTGACCATCCTGGTGAACCTCGCGATCCTGCTCCTGCTGGCGGCCTTCCTCACCGCGGCGATGCCCGAGGGCGGCATGGCCGCCCTGAACAACCCCGAAACGACCGACAGCGAGCGCGTGGAAGAGCTCCTGCCGATCCTCACGTCGGGCTCGGCGCTGGGGATCTGGTTCGCGGTGATCGTGATCTACGTGCTGTATCTCTCGGCGATGCTGTTCGCCATCCCGCGCGTGGTGCTGGCCGGTGCGGGGTTGACCGCGGCGCTGGTGGCAAGCTTCCGGGCGGTATGGCTCAACTGGTTGCCGATGCTGATCTTCGGGCTGATCTGGCTGGTCCTGTTCATGACCATTCCCTTGACCGCAGGCCTGAGCGCGATCCTGCTGGTGCCCTGGGCCTGGGCGGCGCTGTACGCCGCCTACGTCTCCATTTTCCCGGCCGAACTCACGGCCGAGGAGGAGTCGCACGCCGAGGCAGACGAGGCCGCTGGCTGAGGGCGTTGGGCGCGACGGTCGCGTCGGTTTGTAGATTCGCGACGGGGCCTCTCCCGGCAAACAAAAAGGCAGCGTGCCGGCACGCTGCCTTTTCTGTAGGTCGTTTCGGGACCGTGGCCCGAACGCATCGCTC
>NZ_JBKHFB010000016.1:0-38446 GCF_046540515.1 Guyparkeria sp. | reverse complement strand
CCGGCCGGCAGGTCACGGTCGGGATTGGGCACCCTTACCCGTGCCCGAAAGGTCCGGGTCTGGTCGTCGGCGGTCACCGAGACGTAGACCACCGAGCCGTCGCGGTCCTCGCCGTCGACGAAGATCACGCGGGCCTCCAGTCCCTCGATCACCTCGTCGACCCGGTGCTGGGGCACCTGCACCACGGCACGCAGGGGGTCGTTCTCGACGATCTCGGCCACCGGCTCGCCGGCGGCAACCACGTCGCCGCGACGGGCGATCTGGTGGTTGAGCACCCCGCCGATCGGGGCCTCGATGTCCGTGCGCTCGATGTCCAGTTCGATCGAGGCGACGCGTGCCCTGGCCGCCTCGAGATCGGCCAGGGCGCGTTCCGCTCCCAGCCGGGCCTGGAAGCCCTGGTCCGCCAGGCGGGCCGCGGCGTCGTAGTCACCCTGCGCCCGGCGCTCGGCCGCCTTCGCCTCTCGCAGGCGCGCCTCGCGGTCGTCCATCGAAAGACGGGCGATCCGCTGGCCGGCCTCGACCACCTCGCCCTCCGACACCGGCGTCTCGGCGACCTCCCCGCCCGTCTTGGCCCGCACCCGCACGACCTGCTCGGGCTCGACCTGACCCTGGAGCGTGACCAGCCGTTCGACCGGTTCGGCCCGGCTGTCGGTCAGGCCGACCGCGACCGCCCCGGAACGCTCCGGCGCCTCGTCGTCGGCCGGCTCGCGCTCGCCGGTGATCACCCAGGCGAACAGCAGCAGCGCGGCCAGGGCGATCCCCAGCCGGCCGGCATTGCGTGACATCCATTGCTTCATCGTCAGGTTACCTCGGTCCACTCACGCGAACTCAGCCCCAGGAGCCGGAAACCCGCCGGCCGATCAGCTTGTAGAGCTCCATCAGGGCATAGGAGCCCACCCCGATGGCGACCACGAGAAGAGCGTCGGCCGGGGACAGACCCTCGGTCTCGAACACGGCCTGGAAGGCCGGCAGGTAGGTCATCGCCAGCTGGGCGAGCACCACGACCAGCACCGCCAGCCAGACCGGGCGCGTGGCGCGTAGCGCTTGCCAGGACCAGGACGCGTCATTGATGGTGCGGATGAAGAACAGCTGGAAGATCTCCATCACCACCAGCGCGTTCATCGCCATGGTGCGTGCCACTTCCAGCGAGTAGCCCTGCCCGATGGCGTAGTGGTACACGCCGAACACCCCGGCAAGGAAGACCAGCCCGACGAAGACGATGTAGATCATCCAGCCGCCGGTGAGGATCGACTCGTCGACGGGGCGCGGCGGGCGGCGCATGGTGTTCGCCTCGGTGGGCTCGAAGGCCAGCGCCAGGCCCAGCGTCGTGGCCGTGATCATGTTGATCCAGAGGATCTGGATCGGGGTGATCGGCAGGGTCATGCCGGCGAGTAGCGCCACCATGATGGTCAGGGCCTCGCCGGCGTTGGTCGGCAGGGTCCAGCTGATCACCTTCTTGATGTTGTCGTAGACCGTGCGGCCTTCGCGGATGGCGGCGACGATCGAGGCGAAGTTGTCGTCCGCCAGCACCAGTTCGGCGGCCTCCTTGGCCGCCTCGCTGCCGCGCTGCCCCATGGCGATCCCGGCATCCGCCCGCTTGAGCGCCGGGGCGTCGTTCACCCCGTCGCCGGTCATCGCCACGCTGTGGCCACGGGCCTGCAGCGACTTCACCAGTCGCAGCTTGTGCTCGGGGCTGGTGCGGGCGTAGACGTCGATCTCGGCGACCCGCTGGTACAGCTCCTCGTCCGAGAGTTGCTCGATGTCCGTCCCCGTGAGCGCCTCCCCGGGGTTTTCCAGGCCGATCTCACCGGCGATGGCCATGGCCGTGCCGGCATGATCCCCGGTGATCATCTTCACCCGGATGCCGGCCCGCCGGCATTCGGCCACGGCATCCGGCACTTCCGGCCGCGGCGGGTCCGACAGCCCCACCAGCCCGAGAAACACCAGGCCCGCCTCGACCTCGCGGCGCTCGAGCACCGTGTGCTCCGGGTCGACCGGCAAGAAGGCCAGGGCCAGTACCCGATGCCCCCGAGAGGCCAGGTCGTGGGCTCGCTCCCGCCAGCGGTCGACGTCGAGCGGCCGCGTCTCCCCGTCGACCAGCCGTTCCCGATCGCACATCGACAGCAACTGCTCGGGCGCACCCTTGACGAACAGGCAGGCATGACCTTCGTGGTCGTGGTCGAGCGTGGCCATGAAACGATGCTCGGAATCGAAGGGGATCGAGTCGCTTCGGTGCCAGCGATCCCGCTCCTTGCCCACCTCCAGCCCGGCCCGACCGGCGAACGCCACCAGCGCCCCTTCCATGGGGTCGCCCTCGACACGCCACTCGTCGTCCTGCTCGTGCAGGCTCGCGTCGTTGCACAGCAGGCCGACCCGGGCCAGTTCGGAAAGCGCGTCGACGCCCGCCCCGTCGACCGGCTGTTGCTCGCGGCACACCTGGCCGATCGGGGAATAGCCCTCGCCGGATACCGTGTACTCCTCGTCGCCGGAGGCGACCACGGTCACCGCCATCTCGTTGCGCGTCAGCGTGCCGGTCTTGTCGGTGCAGATCACCGACACCGACCCGACGGTCTCGATCGCCGGCAGGCGCCGGACGATGGCGTGCCGCCGGGCCATCGCCTGCACCCCGACGGCCAGCGTGATGGTGAGCACGGCCGGCAGCCCCTCCGGGATGGCGGCCACCGACAACCCGACCACGGCGATGAACAGCTCCTCGAAGGCCATGTCCCGCCACCAGAGCCCCAGCCCCAGGATCATGGCGGCGATCGCCAGGATGACGACGGTAAGCCAGCGACCGAACCGGTCCATCTGCCGGACCAGCGGCGTGGTCAGCGTCTCGACATCGGCCAGCATGCCGGAAATGCGACCGATCTCGGTCGACGCCCCCGTGGCGACCACCACGCCTCGCCCCTGCCCGCGGGTGATCAGCGTGCCGCTGAACGCCATCGACTGCCGGTCGCCGAGGGACGCGTCGGCATCGACCGGGTCGGGGCGCTTCTCCACTGCCAGCGACTCGCCGGTGAGCACCGCCTCCTGGACCCACAGGTCGTGAACCTCCAGCAGACGCAGGTCCGCCGGCACGCGATCACCCGGTTCCAGCAGGACCATGTCGCCGGGCACCAGGTCCTCGGCCGCCACCGCCTGTCGGCGCCCGTCGCGGATCACGCCGGCCTTCAGGGCCAGCATCTTGTGGATGGCCTTCATCGCCTGCTCGGCGCGGCCCTCCTGGATGAATCCGATCACCGCATTGGCCACCACCACCGCCACGATCACGGCGGTATCGACCCAGTGCGCCATCAGGGCGGTGATGGCGGCCGCGGCCAGGAGCACGTAGATGAGGATGTTGTGGAACTGGCGCAGCAGCCGTCGCCAGGGACTGGGACGGGCCGCTTCCGGCAGCCGGTTGGGGCCATGCTCGTCCCGGCGCGCCTCGACCTCGTCGGTCCCGAGCCCATCGGGGCGGGAGTCGAGCGCCTCCAGCACGGCCTCGGGCCGCTGCGCATGCCAGGTTCCGGCAGGGTTGGATTCTTCCGTCATGACCTTTCGCCGAAGCGTCCTCGAACGGGGAACGGGATACGGGATGGAAGACCGCGATGGCGCGTCCAACGATCAATCGCCAGCATAGACAGATGGACCGGCCGAAGCGAGGCCGGCGCATTGCCCGCAGACCGGATGCGGTCAGGGTTGCCGGGCTTCCTCGGCGGCCTCGTCCATCGCCCGGTTGGCGAGCTGGTCGGCGCGCTCGTTCTCGGGATGGCCGACGTGCCCGCGGGTCCAGTGCCAGTGCACCTCGTGCCTGGCCGCCGCCTGCTCGAGGCGCTTCCAGAGATCGGCGTTCTTGACCGGCTTGCCGGCCGCGGTGCGCCAGTTGCGCCGCCGCCAGTTGTGGATCCACTCGGTGATGCCCTGGCGCACGTACTGCGAATCGGTGGTCAGGTGCACCTCGCATGGCTCCTTGAGGGCATCGAGGGCCTCGATCGCCGCGGTCAGTTCCATGCGGTTGTTGGTGGTCTCGGTGTCCGCGCCCCAGAGGTCGCGCTCGTGCTCGCCGAACCGCAGCACCGCCCCCCAGCCGCCGGGGCCGGGATTGCCGCGGCAACCGCCATCGGTCCAGGCGTGCACCACCTTGCGGCTCGTCGGGATGTCGTTCGCGCCGGAATCCATGTTGGGTAACCTAACTCTAGTGCTTGTCTGTGAACGAATGACGACGCAGGCCGGCGACCTCGCCGCGCACCGGCTGGCCGACCAGCGACGACAGACGGAAGGCGGGCTTGGGGCGGCTCGGACGGGCGACTCGCCGGGTGGCGTCGATGACGTACAGGCCATTGAGAAACCAGGCCCACTCGGCGCTCCAGCGCCGCGAGCGCTCGCCGCGCCGATAGGCATTCTCGCGACACCACGGCATCACGCCACCGACCGGCTCGATCGCGTCGATCCGGTAGCCGAGCACCCGCAGCCAGTCGACCACCCGCCAGGTTGGATGATGGTGGCCGAGCGCCAGCGGCGCATGGCAGCCGGGCCAGAACCGCGCACGCAGGTGCAGCAGGCTCGCCGGGTTGAGCCCGACGATCAGCAAGCGCCCCTCGGGCCGCAGCGTCCGGTCGATCTCGCGCAGAATCTCGTGCGGGTTGCGTCGGTCCTCGAGCACATGCAGCGCGATCACCAGATCGGCTGCCTCGCTCTCGATCGGCAGGGCGTCGAGCTCGACCGGCAAGGTGCCGACGGCATCGCCGATACCGCCGCCGCGCGGACCGACCAGCACACGGTGATCGATGCGCAGGCGCCCTTGCCAACCGAAACGCCGCTCGAATTCCAGCCCGGGTTCACCCAGCACCAGCGCGTGGTAGCCGAAGGCCGTCTGGGCCCGCCGGGAGAGCATGGCGAGCAGGTCGGCGGCCACCAGTCGGCCGACCGGACCGCGATACCAGTCGGCCGCGGCCACGCTGGCCGGTTTCGCACTATCCTTGGCGGAGCTCTGACTCACGACGTCCTCGTGCTGAAAGTTAGGGAAGGTCTGCACGAATGGCATGCCACTCTGGCTTGGCGAGCCGTAAGCCGGACAGCTACAGCTTTACCGTTCCTGGAGAAGGGAGCCACCCTTCCGCGACGAACGGATACCTCGCATCTGCCCAGGTCAAGGCGTGCGGAGCGGCATGACATTCGTGCAGACCGTCCTCAGGCCATCTCACGCTCGCCCGGTGACCAATGCACCACCCGACGGGCGGCAAGCATCAGCGCGAACGCCAGCAGGCTGGCGAGCGTCATCGCGGCGAAGGCCGGACCGGGCTCCACTCTACCCCAGAGCAGCCCGGCGAGGTACAAGCCGAGCGCCGCGCCACCGCCATAGCTGACCGCCGACAGGATCGCCTGGCCTCGGGCATGGGTGCGCCCGGGGAACTGGTGGTCGATCACCCAGATGCCGACCGCGTGGGTCATGCCGAAACTGGCCGCGTGCAGCAACTGGGCGAACAGCAGCCAGCCGAGCACGTCGGCCTGGTAGCCGATCAGCAGCCAGCGCAATGCCATCAGCCCGATGGCGAGCAGCATGAGAAACAGCGGCGCGAAGCGATTGCGCAATCCCGGCAGCAGAAAGAACAGCACGATCTCGGCGACCACGCCCAGCGCCCACAACAGGCCGATGGCCGTCGCCGAGTAGCCCAGCTCGGCCAGGTGCACGGAAAAAAAGGCGTAGTAGACGCCGTGGGAGAGATTGATCAGGAACGAGCCGGCGAAGAAGGCCAGCATGGCCGGCTCGCGCAGCCGATCTCGAATCGAGACCGGGCGCGCCCCGGTCTCGCGCGGCACGCCGGGCTCGGGTACCTGCCAGAGCACCACCGCCAGGGCGACCAGGGCCGCGGCCATCAGCCAGGGCACGGCATCGAGGCCGATGCGGTCGATCAGCGCCCCCAGGCCCACTGAGGCGACGATGAATCCGATCGAGCCCCAGGCGCGCAGGGCGGGGTAGCGTTCCGGTGCCGGGCCGGTCAGGCGCAACGCGGCGACGTCCAGTTGCGAGAGCAGCGGTTGCCAGAAGAAACCGAAGGCCACCAGGAGCAGCATCCAGCCGACCAGCCCGGCATCGATACCGGCGAGCAGGGCCAGCCCGGCGGCCAGCACCGCACTGACCAGTGACGTCGCGATCAGCCAGACGATCACCCGGCCGCTGTGATCGACCGCCCAGCCCAGCAGCGGCGGGGCGACCAGCTTGGCGGCCATCACCATCGCGAGCATCGCGCCGACCGTGTCGGGCGCAAAGCCCTGCTCGATCAGGTAGGGGCTGAAATAGGGCAGGTAGATCCCCAGCCCGAGGAAGAAGGCGAAGTACCCGAGTCGTATCGGGTTGAGGCTCACCACCTCGCCCTGTCCTGCCGGGGCCGCGCTCATCGACCGGGAGTCGAGCCGTCCCCGGCCGGAATGACCGGCGTGTCGGTGGCGAGATCACCGCATTGCCCGCGCTGGCGCAGGGCGTGATCCATCAGGGTGAGCGCCAGCATCGCCTCGGCGATCGGCGTGGCGCGGATGCCGACGCAGGGATCGTGACGGCCGGTGGTGACCACCTCGGTCGCCTCCCCCTGCTTGTCGACGCTGCGACCGGGCAGGCGGATGCTCGAGGTCGGCTTCAATGCCAGGTGGGCGACGATGTCCTGCCCGCTGGAAATCCCGCCGAGCACGCCGCCGGCGTGGTTGGAGAGAAACCCATCCGGTGTCATCTCGTCGCGGAACTCGGTGCCGCGCGCCGCGACGCAGTCGAAGCCGTCGCCGATCTCCACGCCCTTGACCGCGTTGATGCCCATCAGGGCATGGGCGATGTCGGCATCCAGCCGGTCGAACACCGGCTCGCCCCAGCCAGGCGGGCAGCCCTCGGCCCGCACGGTGACCTTGGCACCGACCGAATCGCCGGAACGGCGCAGGTCGTCCATGAAGGTCTCGAGCTCGGCCACCTGGTCGGCGCAGGGCCAGAAGAACGGGTTCTCGCCCACCGCGGCCCAGTCGAAGCAGCCCTCGGTCAGCTCGATGGGGCCAAGTTGGGAGAGGTGCCCGCGCACGGTCACCCCATGGGTTTCGGCCAGCCACTTCTTGGCGATCGCGCCGGCGGCGACCCGCATGGCCGTCTCGCGCGCCGAGGAGCGCCCGCCGCCGCGATAGTCGCGCACGCCGTACTTCTGCCGGTAGCTGTAGTCGGCATGCCCGGGGCGGAACTGCTCGGCGATCTTGGAGTAATCCTTGGAGCGCTGGTCGACGTTCTCGATCAGCAGGCCGATGGGCGTGCCGGTGGTCTCGCCCTCGAACACCCCGGAGAGGATGCGCACCCGATCGGGCTCACGCCGCTGGGTCGTGTGCCGGGAGGTGCCCGGCCGGCGGCGATCGAGATCGGCCTGCAGGTCCTCTTCCGAGAGCTTCAGCCCCGGCGGGCAACCGTCGACGATCGCGCCGAGCGCCGGTCCGTGGGATTCGCCGAAGGTCGTGACCCGAAACAGGGTGCCGAAGGTGTTGCCTGCCATACCTGATGGTTCCAAAAACGCCGGCCGCCGCCGTGACGGCGGCCTGTGGTGTCCCGCCGAGTGCCCGGCGGGGCGTGCTAAGATGCGCGATCCGCGTTCCGACCGGGCGGCATGCCGCCCGTCGACGCCGAGCGGGCACGTGCCCGCCGAAGACCGCAGAGTATACCCGTCCCGTCCGGACACTGCCCAAGACCCGCCGTCCATGCCCATCGAGCTCATCTACACCATCGACCGGCAGGCCCGCACCCGGCCCGGCGCCCGCGCGCTGGGCGACCGGCACGAGTGGCTGGACTACGCCGGGCTCGCCAGCCGGGTGCGAGGCGCCCGGTCGGCGCTGCGCGGCCTCGACCTGGCCGCCGGCGATCGCGTGGTCCTCTGGGCCGGCAAGTCGGTCGACACGGTCGTCTGGCTGCTGGCCATGCTCGCCGAGGACATCGTCCCCGCCCCGGCCCACCCGGGACTGCGGGCCGAGCAGGTCGACCACCAGCTCGCCCGCTGCGAGGCGCGCGGACTGCTCGCCGATCGCGCCCGTCTCCGACAGCACGGCCAGGCCACGTTCGAGTCGGCCTGGGGGTGGTGGCCGACCGGCCGCGCAACGCCCGACGCGATCGCCCCGCCCGACGCGACCGACGCGGGTGAACAGGCTGCCGGCGAGCGGCGATCCGCGCCCGAGCGGCTCGCCATGCTGTTCTTCACCTCCGGCAGCACCGGCCTGCCCAAGGGGGTGATGGTCAGCGAGGGCAACCTCGATACCGGCACGACCGTGGTGGCCGACTACCTCGGCCTGCACGCCAGTGATGTGATCGCCGCGGTGTTGCCGCTGGCCTTCGATTACGGCTTCTCGCAGGTCACCACCGGGCTGTCCGTCGGCGCGGCGGTCTACCTCGACGACTACCTGCTGCCCGCCGACCTCAAACGTCCCCTGCTGCGCGAGACGGCGACCGTGCTGGCCGGCACGCCCGGCCTGCTGGTGCCACTGTCGCGGCAATCCTGGCTTGCCGAGGCACCGGCGCTGCGGATACTGACCAACTCCGGCGGCGCGCTGCCGGTGGCCGCCGTGCGCCGGCTGCGCGAGGCGCGCCCGGCAACGCGGCTGTTCCTGATGTACGGCCTGACCGAGGCCTTCCGCGCCACCTTCCTGCCACCCGAGGAGGTCGACGCCCACCCCGATTCGATCGGCTACCCGCTGCCCGGCACGACCATCGGCCTGGTCGACCAGCACGGACAGCTGCTGGGCCCGGGGGCAAGCGGTGAGCTGGTCCAGGGCGGCCCGCTGGTCACGCAGGGCTACATCAACGACGCCCGCGCCACCGCCGAGCGGTTCCGTGCCCCGCCATCCGGCTGGCCGGACGAGACGGCCGAGCGGGTGGTGTTCAGCGGCGATCGAGTACGCATGGACGAGGCGGGCCGGCTGTACTTCGAGGGCCGGCTCGACGAGCAGATCAAGGTGGCCGGCTTTCGCATCAGCCCCGAGGAGATCGAGGCGACGGCCCACGCCGCCCCCGGCATCGACGAGGCCGTGGCCCTGGGCCTGCCCGACCCGGAAAGCGGCAACCAGCGACTGGTCCTGCACGTCGCCCCGGGCGGGGCGGACCTCGATGCGCTGCGCCATCATCTGCGTCGGCACCTGGCGCCCTACCAGCAACCGGCCGAGATCGCCCGGCATGCCGCCCTGCCCCGCTCGGCCAACGGCAAGTTCGACCGCCAGGCATTGGCGGACCCCACGGAGGCGCACTGACCATGGCAACGCGCGAATCGCCCAAACCCGCCAGTGGCCGCGAGGTGCTCGAGCAGACCCTCGGCCCGCTGGCTGCGTGCTGGGACCAGGCGGTCGGCCAGCTGGCCATCGACGGCCAGCCGCTGTCGGCCCGGGTGCCGCAGACGCCGGCCTACGTCTACAGCCGCCGCTGCCTCGACACGGCGGTGAATGCGCTGCGCGCGGTGCTGCCGGCCTCGATCGGCATCCACTACGCCATCAAGGCAAATCCCTTCCCGCCGCTGGTCCGTCATCTGGCCGATCAGGTCGACGGCTTCGATTGCGCCTCGCTGGCCGAGATGCAGCTGGCCCGTGACGTGGCCGGCCAGGCACACAAGCTCTCGATCGCCGGGCCGGCCAAGTCGCGCGCCGAGCTCCGCTTTGCCATCGAGCAGGACGTCACCATCAATGCCGAGTCGGTCGGCGAGCTCGAGCGCATCGCCGCCGAATCACGCAGCCTGGCCCGGCGCGCCCGGGTGGCGCTGCGGGTCAACCCGCCGTTCGCGCTCAAGGGCTCGGGCATGCACATGGGCGGCGGCGCCCGGCCGTTCGGCATCGACAGCGAGGCGATTCCCGCGCTGCTCGGGCAGCGCGAACGGCTTGCCGAGGGCGGCGTCGATCTCGTCGGGCTGCACCTGTTCGCCGGCTCGCAGAGCCTGGATGCCGAGGCGATCGCCGCCACGCTGGCGGCTTGGCTCGACCTGCTGCGCGAGTGGCAGCAGACCACCGGCTTCACGCCCGAGGAGCTGATCATCGGCCCGGGCCTGGGGGTCGCCTATCACCCCGGCGACCGCCCGCTGGACCTCGATGGGCTGGCGCCGGCCTTCGCGCGGCTCGCTGCCGATCTCGACGCGCTGGGCGACGCCAGTGGCCGGCGCATCGTCACGCGCCTGGAAATCGGACGCTTCCTGGTCGCCGGCGCCGGTGTCTATCTCACGCGGGTGGTCGACCGCAAGGTCTCGCGCGGCAGCACCTATCTCGTCTGTGACGGCGGCATGCACCATCACCTGGCGCTTTCCGGCAACCTCGGCGCGGTGTTGCGACGCAACTGGCCGGTGGTCGCGGTCGATCGACTCGACGACGGGGACAACGAGACGGTCGATATCGCCGGACCGCTGTGCACGCCACTCGACGTGCTGGGCAAGAACCAGCCCCTGCCGGCGCTGGCCCCCGGGGACTGGCTCGGCGTCCTGCAATCAGGCGCCTACGGGGCGTCTGCCTCACCGGCCGGCTTTCTCTCCCGCCACCCGGCAACCGAATACTTGATCTGACCGAGGGGCTGGCCAACACTGCCATTTGACAACCGTCGCACCACCCAGGAACCGCCCGTCACCATGTCGAACACGTCCCCTGTCGCGGTGACGGAACACCCGCTCGTCCAAGCGCCACTCCAGCCCGCGGCCACCACTTTAGCCGCTTCCTGCCGATCAGCGATCTGCTGCTGATCGCGGTCGGCGTAGCTGGCGCGCGACCGCGTACTGGGGGGCACCGGATCGTGGCGGGATGCCGTTCAGCCGAGCAGGCGACGCACCGGGGCAAACGAACGACGATGGATCGGGCTGGGCCCCAGTTCGCCAAGGGCGGCCAGATGAGCCGGCGTGGGATAGCCCTTGTGGCGGGCCAGGCCATAACCGGGGTACTCGGTATCGAGCGCGACGATCTGGCGGTCCCGGGTGACCTTGGCGAGAATCGAGGCCGCGGCGATCGCCGGATCGGCGGCATCCCCCCCGATCAGCGCCCGGCCCAGCACCGGCAGTTCCGGGCAGCGATTGCCGTCGATATGCGCCCGGTCGAAGGCATGGCCGTCATCGAGCAGGGCGAGCACGGCACGGCGCATGGCGAGCATCGAGGCGTGCAGGATATTGAGCTCGTCGATCTCCGCGACGCTCGCCTCGGCGATCGCCCAGCCGGCGGCACGGTCGCAGATCTCGTCGAACAGGGCCTCGCGGCGACGCTCGGTGAGTTTCTTGGAATCGTCGAGCAGGCGGATCGGGCGGACCGGGTCGAGGATGACCGCCGCGGCGACCACCGGTCCGGCCAGCGGCCCGCGCCCGGCCTCGTCTACCCCGCAGTAGCAGCCCGCCGGGTCCAGATCGTCAAACAGGTCGGCTTGCGGCATACTCGCGCCCATTGTCGTCACTCCCTTTCCCGCCAATTCACGTGTTCGAGGACCGCTTGCCCACCACGACCAGCCATCCGCGCATCCTGTTCGCCGCCGGCGAGGCCTCCGGCGACATGTACGCCGCCGAGCTGATGCCGCGCCTGGCCGCACGCCTGCCCGGGGCGACGGCCTTCGGCCTGGGGGGCGCCCAGTCACGCGCTGCGGGCATCGAGACCATCGTCGACCTGGACCAGGTCTCGGTGATGGGACTGGTCGAGGTACTGCGTCATTACGGGCAACTGCGCGCGGCGATGGCCACCCTGGTCGAGGCACTCGATCGCGAGCGGCCGGACCTGGTCATCGCGATCGACTTCCAGGAGTTCAACCAGCGCCTGGCGAAGGCCGCCAAGGCACGCGGCATCCCGGTACTGTTCTTCGTCGCACCGCAGGTCTGGGCGTGGCGCGCCGGCCGGGCACGACACTTCGACCGCTTCGCCGATCACCTGGCGGTGCTGTTCGATTTCGAGGTGCCGCTGTTCGCCCAGCACGGGCTGCCGACCACGCACGTCGGCCACCCGCTGCTCGACCTGATCGAACGCGAGGCGCCGGATCGCGACAGGGCCCGATGTGCCCTGTCGATCGACGGCGAACCGACCATCGGCCTGCTCCCCGGCAGTCGACGCGGCGAGATCGAGCGGCTGCTGCCGGTGTTTCTCGCCACCGCCGAGCGCCTGTTGGCAGCCGACCCGGCGCGGCGTTTCCTGCTGCCGCGCGCCGGATCGATCGACCCGGAATGGCTCGACAGGCAGATCGCGACGATCGCACCGTCGTCGCCCCTGCGCGATCGACTGACGATCACCGAGGGCGGCGCCCGTCAGGTGATGGCGGCGAGCGACGCCCTGCTGGTCGCCAGCGGCACCGCCACGCTCGAGGCGGCCCTGATCGGCACGCCCCAGGTGATCGCCTATCGCAGCAACGCGCTGACCTACGCCCTGGCAAAACGGCTGGTGCAGGTCGAACACGTCGGCCTGCCCAACATCATCCTCGGCCGCGAGGCTGTCCCGGAGCGCATCCAGCACGAGGCGACACCGCCGCGCCTGGCAAATGACCTCGAAGCGATCCTCACCACGGACGGGACCCGGGCGCAGCGCACGGCACTGGCGGAGATTCGCGACCGGCTCGGCGCCGGCGGCGCACTCGGCCGTCTAGCCGACCTGGCCGCAAACATGATCGTCCACCCGAGCGCAGGCGACTAGCCCTCGTCGGTCAGGCGTCTCGGGTCGAGCAGTTCGGTCAGCGTCGCCTCGTCGAGGTCGGTCATCTCGCGCGCCACGTCGATCACCGCCCGACCCTCGGCGTAGGCGCGCTTGGCGATCGCCGCGCCGGCCTCGTAGCCGATCACCGGGTTCAACGCCGTCACCAGGATCGGGTTGGCGGCCAGGTCGCGCTCGATGCGCTCGCGGTTGACGGTAAACCCGGCGATCGCCTTGTCCGCCAGCAGCCGCGAGGCATTGGCCGACAGGGCGATCATCTCGTCGAGGTTGGCGGCCACCAACGGGAACATCACGTTGAGCTCGAAGTTGCCCGACTGGGCGGCCATGGCGACAGCGTGATCCAGACCCTGTACCTGGACGGCGACCATCGCCACGGACTCCGGCACCACCGGGTTGACCTTGCCCGGCATGATCGAGCTGCCCGGCTGCAGTGCCGGCAGGCTGATTTCACCCAGACCGGCCAGTGGACCGCTGTTCATCCAGCGCAGGTCGTTGGCGAGCTTGTGCAGGAAGGCGGCCACACCGCGGAGGGCCGAGCTCAGTGCCAGGGAATCGTCCTGCACGCTCATGCCGGCGGCCGGATGGGCCAGGCGGCTGAAGGGGCGGTCGCGGTCGAGATCCCGATTGAGCGCCTCGATGGCGGCATCGGCAAAGCCTTGCGGCGCATTCAGGCCGGTACCCACGGCGGTGCCGCCCAGCGGCAGTGCGAGATTGCGATCGCGGGCCTGCTCGATCGCGACTCGCCAGCCACGCAACTGCTCGACGAAGCCTGCCAGCACCTGGTCGAAGCGGATCGGAGTCGCGTCCATCAGGTGCGTGCGACCAGTCTTGACCACGCCCGCCAGTTCGCTCGCCCTGCCAAGCAGGACGGTCTCCAGGTGCGCCAATGCGGGCAGCAGCTCGTGCTCGACCCGCCGCACCGACATCACGCGGATGGCGCTGGGCACCACGTCGTTGGAGCTCTGGCTCATGTTGACGTGGTCGTTGGGGTGCACTCCGGCGTCGTTGCCTGCCAGGTGGGCGATCACCTCGTTGACGTTCATGTTGCTCGAGGTGCCCGAGCCGGTCTGGTAGACGTCGACGGGGAAGGCCTCGCGGAACCGCCCCTCGGCCAGCCCGGCGAGCAGTTGATCCACCACCGCCACGATGGCCTCGGCGCGAGGCGTATCCAGTGAACCGATGGACCGATTGCCGCGTGCACAGGCCGCCTTCAAACGGCACAGCGCCTCGATGAAGGCCACCGGCATCGGCCGGCCGCTGACCGGGAAGTTGTCGACCGCGCGCTGGGTCTGCGGTCCGTACAGGGCGTCACCCGGCAGGCGGACCTCGCCCAGGCTGTCGTGCTCGATGCGGTCGGCGGGTGTGGTGGCGTTCATGGCGTCGACTGGGAAGAATCGGGTTGGGAAGGGGGGCAGCGGGGCGCCTCATGCGCCCACACTGCCGGGTTCGGGCTCAGCGGGTGATGCCGCGCTCGCTCTCGCGAATGAAGTCGAGCATCTCGGCGAGCGCCGGCTCGGTTTCCGCGGCCTGCTCGAACTCGGTCCAGACCAGGTCGTCGCCCTGGCGCTTGACCAGCTGGCGGAAACAGCGGTTCAGCAGCGTGATCGTCTCGCCAGAGAAGCCACGACGCTTGAGCCCTTCCTTGTTCAGGCCGATCGCACGGGCACGAGCCCCGTCGGCCATCACGAACGGCACCACGTCCTTGGAAACCTTGGAAAAGCCGCCGATGAAGGCGTGCGCGCCGATGTGGCAGAACTGGTGCGCGACGGCAAATCCGCCGAAGATCGCGTGCTCGCCCACCTCCACGTGGCCGGCCAGCGACGCGGCGTTGGCCAGGATGACGTGATCACCCACCAGGCAGTCGTGGGCGATGTGGGCATAGGCCATCACCAGGATGTCCGAACCCAGCCGCGTCAACCCGCCACCACCCGCGGTGCCGCGGTGAATCGTGGAGAACTCGCGGATCCGGTTGCGATCGCCGATCTCGAGGAAGGTGCGCTCTCCGGCGAACTTGAGGTCCTGCGGCACCTCCCCCACGACCGCGTGGCTGAAGATGTGATTCTCCACTCCGATGCGACAGGGACCCTTGATCACCGCATGTGACTCGATGACCGTGTTGGCACCGATCTCGACCTCGCCCTCGATGATCGCGAAGGGACCGACCTCGACACTTTCGTGCAGACGGGCCTGATCACTGACGATCGCGCTCGGATGAATCACTCGATCACTTCCTTGGCCACGCACTTGACCGTGGCGCGTGCCGCCAGCTCGTCGCCCACGTGGGCCGTGCAGTTGAATATTCCCATGCCGCGGGCCATGCGCTTGATCTCGACCCGGATGGTGAGCTGGTCGCCCGGCTCGACCATCCGTCGGAAGGTCACGTCGTCGAGTCCGACCAGCATGTAGAGCGCATTGTCCTGCGGCTTGCCGCCGTTGGAACGAAACGCCAGCACGCCCGTTGCCTGGGCCATCGCCTCGGTGATCAGCACGCCCGGCATGATCGGGCGAACCGGGAAATGCCCCTGGAAGAACGGCTCGTTGAAGGTGACGTTCTTGATCGCGACCAGATACTCGTTGGGCGCCCAGTCGACCACGCGGTCGATCAACAGGAACGGGTATCGGTGCGGCAGGAGCTCCATGATCTCCTGCACCATCATGGTGTTGTCTTCGCTCACGAGTCTTCCTCAGGGCCCGGCGTGCCGCCAAACCGTTTTTCCAGTTGCTTGAGCCGGCGTGCAAGCCGGTCGAGTTGTTTGAATCGCGCCGCGTTGCGATGCCAACGCTCGTTGGTATCCAGAGGCGTGCCTGCCGAGTAGACGCCCGGGCGATGGATCGAGCGGGTCACCATCGACATGCCGGTAACGTGCACATGGTCGGTCAGGGTCAGGTGACCGGCCAGCCCCACCCCACCACCCAGTGTGCAGTGGCGACCGACTTCGCTCGACCCCGCCAGGCCGGCGCAACCGGCCACGGCCGAGTGCTCGCCGATACGTACGTTGTGCGCGACCTGGATCAGGTTGTCGAGCTTGACGCCGTCGGCAATGACCGTGTCGTCGAGGGCCCCCCGGTCGATGGTGGTGTTCGCGCCGATGTCGACGTCGTTCCCGATCACCACGCGCCCTACCTGCGGCACCCGTCGCCATGCCCCGTTATCCTGTGCCAGACCGAAGCCGTCCGAACCGATCACCACCCCGGGCTGGATCACGCAACGCGCTCCGATCAGGCTGTCGTCGAGCACGGTCACCCGTGCCAGAAGCCGGGTGCCCTCGCCGATGACGACGTTCGGCCCGATCACCGAGCCGACCCCGATCACGGCACCCGCGCCGATTCGCGCACCCGCGCCCACCGTGACCTGGGCCTCGATGCGGGCGGTCTCGTCGATCTCGGCCGTGCCGTCGACCACGGCCGAGGGATGCACTCCCACCGACTTCGCGGGCCCGGCGTACAGGCGCTCGAGCACCCGGGCAAAGGCCAGGCGCGGCTGATCGACGAGCAGGCAGACCGCCGCGCCGGATATCCGCTCGCGACCGGCGGCGTTGGTGATCACCAGCCCCGCCCGGGTAGCGGCAGCGTCGGTGGCACTGCGACGGTCACCGTCGTAGTAACTGACCTCGGCCTCGGTGGCACAGGCCAACGAGGCCGCCCCCGTGATGCGGGTAGCGGCCTCGTCGGGCGCCACGTCGTCGAGCGGGACGCCGAGCCAATCGGCGATTTCGCCGATGGTCGCGCTCGTGCTGGCCGGGATGCTCACCGCGTCTCAGATCCCGGAACGGATCAGCGGCCCATCTGCTCGAGACGGTCGAGCACGTCCTTGGTCAACTCGACACGATCGGCCGAGTAGACCACGCCCTCGGACAGCACCAGATCGTAGCCCTTGTCGCGGGCCACCTCGCGGATGGCGTCCAGTACCAGCCGCTGAAGCTTGCCGAGCTCCTCGTTCTTGCGCAGGTTGAGGTCGTCGCGAAAGTTGCTTTGCTCACGCTGCAGGTCACGCAGCTTGCGATTGAGCTCGCGCTCGAGGTTGCCACGATCCCCCTCGCTCATGGTAAGACCGTCACGATTCAGACGGTTCTCCATCTCCTGGACTTCCTGACGCAGGCTGCGCAGCTCTTCTTCGCGCGCGGAGAACTCTTCTTCAAGCTTCTGCTTGGCCTGCTCGGCCTGGGGCGCCTGCTCGAGCAGAACCGAGGAATTGACGAAGCCGATCTTGATTTCGGCCGCCTGCGCGCCCAAAGGCGCCATCAGCGCAATCGTGAGCAAGGCAAATCGTTGAAGCAAGCGAATCACGCGGTCATCTCCTGAAACATCGGGGCCCGGGTCGAGCCGAACTGGCGCCGCCCCCCGGCGGCTCCCCACCCTGCATGGCGGCACAGTATGCCACAGCGGCGTATGCCCTCGTCAGAAGGAGGCGCCGATCGAGAACTGGAAGCTCTGGGTACGATCATCGGGCTCGTCGTTGAGCGGCTGGGCCATGCTGAACATCAGCGGGCCGACCGGCGAGATCCAGCTCAGACCGACACCGACCGATTGACGCAGCGTGTCGGCCTCGAAGTCCTCGATATCAGCGTACGCGTTGCCGACGTCCCAGAACAGCGACATGCGCACCGAGTCCCGCATATCGGTGAGGAAGGGAAGCGGTGAATAGATGGCGAGCCCACCGTTGAGCTTGAAGGTACCGCCCATCGGATCGTCGTTGTTGTCACGCGGACCGAGCGAGTAGTCCTCGTAGCCGCGTACCGAGCGAATACCGCCGGTGAAGTAGTTCAGGAACGGCGGCACGCCATCATAGTATTCGCTTACGCCGGAGTAATCGTTCTGTGTATCGCCGTAGGACTTGATCTGCCCGACGTTGCCGTGCGCCTGCAGGGTGAACAGGTCGGTCAGTGGCAGGTAGAACTCGCCGTCGTACTCGCCCTTGACGTAGGTCAGGTCACTGCCCGGCACGGCAAGCGTCGCCGACACGCGATGGTACTGGCCGGCGGTCGGGAACATGTGGCGATTGCGCGAATCGTAGCGCCACGACGGCTTGATCGTGTAGGTGTAGAACTGCTCGCCATCGAAGCCCGGCCCCGGGCTGTCGCCGTCGTCCTCACCGGTCACCCAGCTCGGCGAACGGCTGGTGGCCTTGATCTCCTGGCTCTCCAGGCCGAAGTCGATCGACCCGTAGGTGTGCTCGGATAGCGGCACCCCGAAGTTGATATTGCCGCCGAAGGAGTCCACCAGGTAGCGCGAAAGAGACAGCTCGGTGCCGTCCTGCTTCTGGTAGAACAGCCCGAAGCCCTGGCTGACGCCATTGACCGTGAAGTACGGGTCACGGTAGTTGAACTGGTAGTACTCGCGGTAGGAGCTGCGCTCGACGTTCAGGCCGACCTCCTTGCCGGTTCCGAGAAAGTTGGGCTGGTTGAGGCCGACATTGAACAGCACGCCCTCGGCCTGAGAGAAGCCCACCCCGGCGGTCAGCGAGCCGGAGAGCTGCTCTGTGATGTCGTACTCGACGTCCACCTGATCCGGCGCCTCGGGCACGGGCTTGATCTCCTGCTCGACGGACTGGACCGACGGCAGGCGCTCGAGACGCTGCTTGGAGCGGTCGAGCTTGTCGCCGCCATACCAGCTCCCTTCCATCTGACGCATCTCGCGACGGTAGACGACCTCGTTGGTGTTGTAATTGCCCTTGAACTCGATCTCCCGAACGCTGACGCGGCGGCCCGGTTCGAGGTTGAAGTCGACCACCACGGTCTTCTCGTCCTCGTCGATCTCGGGGCGCGGCTCGACCCGGGCGAAGGCGTAGCCGAAATCACCCATGCGACGACCGATGGCATCGCTGGTATCCACCACCTGGCGACGGCTGAAGTATTCGCCAACCTCGACCCGGGTCAGCTCCTCGAGGGTCTCCTCGTCGAGCAACAGGTTGCCGCTGTAGGTGACGTCCTCGACCTTGTAACGATCGCCTTCGGTGATGTTGACCACCACCTCGATGTCCTTCTTGTCCGGGGTGATGGTCACCTGGGTCGAGTCCACCGAGAACTTGAGGTAGCCGCGATCGAGATAGAACGACCGCAGCCGCTCGATGTCCGCGGAAAGCTTCTGCTTGGAATACTGGTCGGCACTCGACCAGAAACGCCACCAGGAGACCGGCCCGAGCTCGAACTGGTCGAGCAGCTCGCCCTCGTCGAAATCCTCGTTGCCGATGATCCGAACGCGACGGATGGAGGCGGGCTTGCCCTCGTAGATCTCGATGTTGACGAAGACCCGGTTGTCGTCGAGCTCCTCGACCTCGGTCTCGATCTGCACCCCGTACTGGCCAAGGCTGTAGTAGACCCTTTGTAGCTCGGTCTGCATCTTGTCCAGCGCCCGCTGGTCGAGCACGCGGCCCTGTACCAGACCGATCGACTTGAGCGCCTCCTGGAGCTTTTCGGTCTCGACCTTCTCGTTGCCGTTGACCTCGAGCGCCGTGATGGTCGGGCGCTCCTGCAGACGAACCAGCAGTGCGTCATCGGGCCCGCGTCCGACCTCGACATCCTCGAAGAAACCCGTGTCGTACAGTGCCTCGACCACGCGTGTGCTGTCACCGGCCTGGAAATCGTCGCCGACCTCGTAGGGGATGTAGGTGAAGACGGTTCCCGGCGAGATGGTCCGCAAGCCCTCGACACGGATGTCGGTGATTTCGAATGCCTGTGCCAGCGAGGGCAAGAGAAGCAGCGCGGCAAGCGCCAGGGAGGTGCAGCGTTGGGTGATGGTCATGCCGAAAGGCTTTCCTGGTCAGGCGGATGGATTTGAAATCGGGTTCCAGCCAGGGCGCGACCGACTCGCCGCCCCGGGCGCTAGGGTAAATCCGGGCTATTGTGGCCCAAGCAGGGCTAGTGCATCAACCGCGCGATGTCGTTGTAAAAGACCACCACCATCAGCATGCCGAGCAGCAGAATCCCGATGCGGGCGAAGACTTCCTCGAAGGCCGCGCCGACCGGGCTACCCTTGAGGGCCTCGATCGCATAGAGCAGCAAGTGTCCGCCATCGAGCATCGGTATCGGTAGCAGGTTGAGTATCGCCAGGGACAGGCTGACCAGGGCGAGGAAACCGAGAAAGGTCGAGAGCCCCAGCAGCAGGCTCTTGCCCGCGTAGTCGGCGATCGCGACCGGCCCGGAGAGGTTGGCGATACTCGCCTCGCCCGTCAGCAGGCGATGGAATACCGACACCGTCAGTGTCGTCATCTCCCAGCTGCGCTCGACCGCAAGCCCCATCGCCTCGATCGGACCGGCACGCTGCACCAGGAACATCGACTCTGCGGCCGCGGAATCGAGCGGACGGGCGGTCAGCGCCACGCCGATGCGCCCCACCATCTCCCCGTCCACCTCGGTGGCCCGTGGCGTGACCATCACCTCGCGACGCCCGGCCTCGCTCTCGATGTCAAGACGGGTCGGCTCCCCCGCCCGGGCGCCGATCGCCTCGATCAGGGCCCAGGGATCACGGTACTCGCGTCCCTCGACCGCAACGATCCTGTCGCCGGCCGCCAGGTTCGCGGCCACGGCCGGTGAGTCGGGCTGCACCTCCGCGATCTCGGCATGTGCCGGGGCCCGCCACGGCTCGTAGCCCACCCGCTCGAGTATGTCGATGGGCTGCCGACCGATCTCGCCACCGAGCGGGTCGAGCCCCCGCAGGTCAAGCACCATTTCCCGCTGCCGATCGTCGCGCTCCACCGTCAGCGGCAGACGCCGCTGCTCGATCGCGCCGTTCAGGATCGTCAGGCGCAGATCCGACAGATCGGCCACCGGCTCGCCGTCGACGGCTCGGATCACGTCACCGACCTCCAGCCCCGCCTCCGCCAGGCGCGAGTCACCCTCGATCTCACCCACCTTGGGCAGCACGCCCTGCGTGCCCACCATGAACATCAGCCACCAGAACAGCAGCGCAAGGATGACATTGGCCGCCGGCCCCGCGGCAACGATAGCGGCCCTCACCTTGAGCGATTGTCGATTGAAGGCGCGGTGACGTTCGTCGGGATCGACCGGTCCCTCGCGTTCGTCGAGCATGCGTACGTACCCACCCAGGGGGAACAGCCCGACGCGATACTCGATCGACTCGGGCCCGCGGCGGGTGGAATAGATCGCCCGACCGAACCCCAGCGAGTAGGTGAGCACGCGCACGCCCAGCCGACGCGCCACCCAGAAGTGACCGTACTCGTGGAAGGCCACCAGGATGCCGATGGTCAGCAGGAAACCGAGCACGCTGAGCAGGATATCCACCGGTCAGCCCTCGCGTGCCGGATCGACAGCGCGGGCACGGCACCACGAGCCCGTCCAGTCCCGCACCTCGCGGTCGGCGGACAACACCGCCTCCACGCTGGCCGGCGCTCCGGCGGCATCCCTCGCGGCGAAGTGCGCCATGGCCGCCTCGAGCGCGGCGGGGATGTCCATGAAGCCGATGCGCCGGTCAAGGAATTCGGCGACCGCGACTTCGTTGGCGGCGTTCATCACCAGCGGCATGGCACCGCCGGCGGCCAGGGCCTCGAAGGCCAGTCGCAAGGCGGGAAAACGTTGCGGGTCGGGGGATTCGAAGTGCAGACCGGCCAGGGCACCGAAGTCCAGCGGCGCGACCCCCGACTCGATCCGCTCCGGCCAGGCCAGCGCGTGGGCGATGGGCGTACGCATGTCCGGCTCGCCCAGTTCGGCGATCACCGACCCGTCGACGAACCGCACCATCGAATGGATCACCGACTCGGGGTGGACCAGCACCTCGATGCGCTCGGCCGACACTCCGAACAGTCGAGCCGCTTCGATAACCTCGAGGCCCTTGTTCATCATCGTCGCCGAATCGACCGATATCTTGCGCCCCATCGACCAGTTCGGGTGAGCGCAGGCCTGTTCGGGGGTAATGCCGGCAAAATCGGCCAGAGGCCGCTCGCGGAACGGGCCGCCGGAAGCGGTCAGCACCAGGCGCTCGATCTCGCGGCTGTCGCCGACCAGACCGGCACGACCCACCACGGCAGCCTGGTCGGCGGGCAGGCACTGGAAGATGGCGTTGTGCTCGGAATCGATCGGCAGCAGGGTCGCACCGGAGCGACGCGCCACTTCGAGCATCAGTTCGCCGGCCGCCACCAGGGATTCCTTGTTCGCCAGCAGCACCCGCTTGCCGGCGGCGAGCGCGTTCCAGGTCGAGCCGAGGCCGGCGGTACCGACCACGGCCGCCACGACGGTGTCGAGCGACGCCTCGCCGGCCAGCTCGTCCACGGCTGCCTGCCCCACCACCACGGTCGGTCGATGGGCGGCGGGCAGGCTCGCCAGCCGTTCCTCGAGTGCCGCGCGCTGATCGGAATCCACCAGACCGACGATCGCCGGACGGAAGCGCTTGATCTGCTCGAACAGGGGGGCGACCCGCGAGCGGGCGGCGAGCACCTCGACGACGAACCGATCCGGGTGACGGGCGAGCACGTCGAGGGTGCTCACGCCGATGCTGCCCGTGGAACCGAAGATACCGACCCGGGTGAGTGCCATGTCAGCCACCCAGCAACTGCATCTGCCAGAGGCCAAGCCACCACAGCGGCATCGCCGCGAACTGGCCGTCGAGGCGATCGAGCACGCCACCGTGCCCCGGCAGCACCCGGCCACTGTCCTTGGCCCCGGCCTCGCGCTTGAGGCGCGATTCCTCCAGATCCCCGCCGACCGATGCCAGCGCCACCAGCACGCACCACAGGGCGAGCAGCCAGCTCGGCGTGGCGAGGAACAGCGGCAACACGGCCCCGACGGCCGCGAGCAGGGCCACGCCGAGCAGCCCGCCGAGCACGCCCTCGATGGACTTGCCGGGGCTGATCATCGGGGCGAGCTTGCGTCGACCGAAGGCCCGGCCAGCGAAATAGGCGAGCGAGTCGGCCACGACCACCACGAGGACACCGAACACCAGCAGCCACTCGCCGTCGGGGGCGGCGTGCACCTCGACCAGCGCCAGCCAGAACAGGGGAAGGATGATCAGGCCGATGCCGCGACGCAGCCAGAACGGGCGGTCGGCCGGGCGCTCACGGCGGTGGCGCAGCTGCGCGGCGAACAGCGCCAGCCACACCACGGCCACCGCCGCCATCAGCCAGACCAGTTGTCCGGACGGCCAGAGCGCCTGCCAGCCGATGGCCAGCGCGACCGTGGCCACCACCCAGGGCCAGATCTGGCAGGGGGCCAGCCCGCAGAGACGAAACCACTCCACCGCCGCCCAGGCGACCACCACCAGGGTCACCCCGGCGAACACGCGCTCGGGGGCGAACAGGATGACCGCCAGCGAGACCAGACCGGCGATCGTTCCCGTGAGCAGGCGCAGCGGCGTACCAGTCATTGGCGTTCTCCAACGGACCCGACCTTGCCGAATCGCCGCTCGCGTTCGGCAAACCAGGTCAGCGCCCGGTCGAACTCGGCCTCGTCGAACAGCGGCCAGAGCACGTCGGTGAAATAAAGCTCGGCGTAGGCGGCCTGCCAAAGGAGGAAGTTGCTGAGCCGGCGCTCGCCGCCGGTGCGGATGAACAGGTCCACCGGTGGCTGGCCGGCAGTGGCCAACCCGGCCTCGAAGGTCGATTGCAGGGTGTCGGGATCGTCGAGGGCCAGCGGGGAGGCGGCGTGACGTTCGGCCAGCCGGCGGGCGGCCTGGAGGATGTCCCATCGGCCGCCATAGCTCACGGCGATCTGCAGGTGGAGCCGGTCGTTGCCGGCGGTGCGACTCTCGGCGGCCTCCATGAGAGCGCGGATCGACTCGTCAAGGAGAGCGCGTTCGCCGATGAAGCTCAGGCGCACGCCGTTCTCGTCGAGTTCGTCGAGCTCCTTCTCGAGCGCGTTGATGAACAGCTTCATCAGCGCATCGACCTCCTCGACCGGACGCTTCCAGTTCTCGGAGGAGAAGGCGAACAGGGTCAGCAGCGGGACGCCGCGGCGCATGGCCGCGCGGATGGTGGCCCGCACCGCGCGACGGCCGCGTTGATGGCCGACGGTGCGCGGCAGATGCCGCGCTCGGGCCCAGCGCCCGTTGCCGTCCATCACGATGGCCACGTGGCGCGGCAGGCGGCCCGGATCGATTCCGGACACTGCCTCGTGATCGTGGCTATGCGACCCCACGTCGCCTCAGACTTCCATCAGCTCTTTTTCTTTCTCCGCCACGATCTGGTCCACCTCGGCGACCCGCTCGTCGGTCAGCTTCTGGACGATATCCTGGCCGCGACGCTCCTCGTCCTCGGAGATCTCCTTTTCCTTGAGAAAGCCCTTGAGGTCGTTGTTGGCGTCACGCCGGATGTTGCGGATCGCGATCTTGGCGTTTTCGCCCTCGTGGCGGACCACCTTGCCCAGATCACGGCGGCGCTCTTCGGTCAGCGGCGGCATCGGGATACGGATCACGGTGCCGGCCGTCGCCGGGTTCAGACCCAGATCGGAGGTCATGATCGCCTTCTCGATCTTGCCGACCATGTCCTTTTCCCATGGGGTCACGGTCAGGGTGCGCGCGTCCTCGGCCGACAGCTTGGCGACCTGGGAGAGCGGCACGTCGCTGCCGTAGTACTCCACATGGATATGGTCGAGCACGCTGACGTGTGCCCGGCCGGTGCGGATCTTGGAAAGCTCGCCCTTGAGCGCCTCGATGCTCTTGTTCATGCGCGTGCGGGCATCTTTGACGATGTCGTCAATCATTCTTCTCGGTCTCCGCTGTCACCAGGGTTCCCACGGGCTCGCCGGCCACGGCGCGCACCAGGTTCCCCGGCTCATTGATGTCAACCACCATGAGCGGCATCTGCTGATCGCGACACATCACGATCGCGGTGGCGTCCATGACGCCCAGCCGCTGGTCAAGCACGGCATTGTACGTCAAATGATCATAGCGTTCCGCATTGGCATCCAGGGTGGGATCGGCACTGTAGACCCCGTCGACCTTGGTCGCCTTGATCATCACATCGGCCTTGAGTTCGGCCGCCCGCAGGCTCGCACCGGAGTCGGTGGTGAAGAACGGGTTGCCCGTCCCGCCGACCAGCACGACCACCCGCCCCTTCTCAAGGTGGCGGACCGCGCGGCGGCGGATATAGTCCTCGCAGACCGCGTGAATGGAGACCGCCGACATGACCCGCACCTTGAGATCGCGCCGCTCGAGCACGTCCTGCATGGCCAGACCGTTCATGACGGTTGCCAGCATCCCCATCTGGTCACCCGTGACGCGATCCATTCCCGCCCCCGCCAGCCCCTCGCCGCGGAAGATATTGCCACCGCCGACCACCACGGCCACCTCGACGCCCTGGTCCTTGAGGGCCAGGATGTCGTCTCCTAGGCGATTGATCACGGCCGGGTCGATCCCGAATGACTGGTCGCCCATCAGCGCTTCACCGCTGAGCTTGAGCAGGACACGTCGATAACGGGGAGAGCCGGCAGCTTGCATATCGTTCACCTGTGGGCTGTGAGCTTGCGTGGACGGGCCGTTCGCGCCAGTGCGCGGCGGGCTTTTCGGAGATGTCTGCGTAAGCCCCGTCGGGGCGACCTCTCGATCGGTGCCGGGGCTTAGGCGGAAATTCCGCGATTCAAAAAAAAGCCGGGGCATCCCCGGCTTTTCGGCAAGGGGGTCAGCCCCCCTTGACCTGCGCCATCACCTCGGCGGCGAAGTCGCCTTCCTCTTTCTCGATGCCTTCGCCGACCTCCATGCGCTCGAAGCGCACGACCTTGGCGCCCTCCTTCTTCAGGAGCTGGCCGACGGTCTGGTCCGGATCCTTGACGAACGGCTGACCGACCAGGGTGATCTCGGCGAGGAACTTGCGGATCCGGCCCTCGATCATCTTCTCGACGATCTCCGGCGGCTTGCCCGACTCGGCGGCCTGGGCGCGGAAGATCTCGCGCTCCTTCTCCACGGTCTCCTCGTCGACCTGCGACTCGTCGACGCAGCTCGGCTTGGTCGCCGCCACGTGCATCGCCAGATCTCGGGCAAGCTCCTCGTTGCCGCCCTCGAGCTCGACCAGCACGCCGATGCGCTCGCCGTGACGGTACGCTCCGATCACGCCGCTGGTGGCCATGCGCACGTAACGGCGGATCTGGATGTTCTCGCCCAGCTTGGCGACCAGTGCCTTGCGGCGGTCGTCGGCCGTCTCGCCGTCGATATCCAGGGCGTTGACCGCGTCCATGTCGGCGGGATCATCGGCCAGGATCTTCTCGGCGACGTTCTGCGCGAAGCCGGCGAAGTCGTCGCCCTTGGAGACGAAGTCGGTCTCGGAGTTGATCTCCACCATTGCCGCGCTCTTGCGGTCGTCGCTGATGGCGATGGTGACCTGGCCTTCGGCGGCGACACGGTCGGCCTTCTTGTCGGCCTTGGCGAGACCGCTCTTGCGCATCAGTTCGATCGCGGCCTCGATGTCGCCATCGGTCTCGACCAGTGCCTTCTTGCACTCCATCATGCCCGAGCCGGTGCGCTCGCGGAGTTCCTTGACCAGAGAGGCGGAAATTGCCATGAGCTGTCTTCTCCCGAATCTGTCTTGTACAAAAACAACGGGTCAGGCGACCCGTTGTTCAGAAATCATGTCGCGGGGGGACCCGACGGTCACCCCGCGTCGAGCGGCACTTACTTGGCCGCTTCTTCCTCGTCGGCCACCTCGACGAAATCCGACTCGCTGACGTTGGCCGCACCCTTGGCGTCCATCACGGCGTCGGCGACGGCGGAGGTGTACAGCTGGATGGCGCGAATGGCGTCATCGTTGCCCGGGATGACGTAGTCGACGCCTTCGGCGCTGTTGTTGGTATCGACCACGGCCACGACCGGGATGCCCAGCTTCTTGGCTTCCTTGATAGCGATGTCCTCGTGGCCCACGTCGATGACGAACAGCGCGTCCGGGAGGCGCTCCATGTCCTGGATGCCGCCGATGGAACGCTCGAGCTTGGCGCGCTCGCGGGTCATTTCCAGAGCTTCCTTCTTCACCAGCTTGGCGAAGGTGCCGTCCTCTTCCATCTGCTGCAGGGCCTTCAGGCGGCGAATGGAGGAGCGAACGGTGCGGAAGTTGGTCATCATGCCACCGAGCCAGCGGTGGTTGACGTACGGCATGCCGCAGCGCTTGGCCTCGGTCTCGACGATGTCGCGCGCCGAACGCTTGGTGCCGACGAACAGGACCTTGCCGCCATTGCCGGCAAGCTTGCCGACGTAGTTCAAGGCATCCTCGAACATCGGCAGCGTCTTTTCGAGGTTGATGATGTGGATCCGGTTGCGCTGACCGAAGATGTAGGGCGCCATGCCCGGGTTCCAGTATCGAGTCTGGTGACCGAAGTGGACACCGGCCTCGATCATCTGACGCATCGTGATTTTAGCCATTGGTAACTACCTGATTGTATTGGGTTAGGCCTCCGCCACATCTGACAGCGCAACCCCGGCCGAACCGCTGGGCACCCCGCGCTGCCATCTCGATGGGCGTGTGGAATTTCCGGGACGACGCGACCAAGTCACGGCCCGGCGCGCGGATTATACGGGAGATCGTCGCGGGACGGAACCGCCAATGTCCTGTCACGCCGACACCCCGATCAGCCGGCCGCGTGGCCCCGCACCACCTCGGCCAGGCCCTCGGCCACCGCACGCACCTGCTCGCTCGACTCACCCTCGACCATGACGCGAATCAGGGGCTCGGTGCCCGACGGGCGCAGCAGTACCCGCCCGCGACCCGCGAGCTCGCGCTCGGCGGCAGCGACCGCATCGACGACCACCGGGTCCTCCAGCGAGACGGGGCGCTCGATGCGCACGTTGACCAGGGTCTGCGGCAGGACCGTCATCGGTGCGAGAAGTTCGGCCAGCGACCGTCCGCGGCGCGACATCTCCGCCAGCACCTGCAGCGCGGCCACGATACCGTCGCCGGTGCTGTGACGATCCAGGCACAACAGGTGCCCCGAGGATTCGCCGCCCAGCAGCCAGTGCTCCCGCTTGAGCGCCTCGTGCACGTATCGGTCGCCGACCTTGGCGCGCAGGAACGGCCGACCGAGCGCCTCGATCGCCCGCTCCAGGCCGAGATTGCTCATCAGCGTACCGACCACACCGCCGGCGTAGCCCTGTTCGACCCGTCCGGCGGCGATCACGTAAAGGAGTTCGTCGCCGTCGCGGATCGCCCCATCGGCGTCGACCATCACCACGCGATCGCCGTCGCCGTCGAAGGCGATACCCAGATCGGCACCCGACTCCCGCACGGCGGTCTGCAGGGGCCCCGGGTGGGTCGACCCGACGCCCTCGTTGATGTTGAAGCCGTCCGGCTCGGCACCGATCACCTCGACCTCGGCACCCAGCTCGCTGAACACCCGAGGCGCGACCTGGTAGGTCGCTCCGTGCGCGCAGTCGACCACGATGCGCAGCCCGGCGAGGCTCATGCCGATCGGTACCGTGCTCTTGCAGAACTCGATGTAGCGCCCGGCCGCGTCGCCGATCCGGTCGGCCTTGCCCAGTCGTCGGTTGTCGATCACCTCGAGGTCCCGGTCGAGCAGTGACTGGATATCGTCCTCGACGGCATCGGGCAGTTTCTCGCCATTGGCGGAGAAGAACTTGACACCGTTGTCGTAGAAGGGATTGTGCGAGGCGCTGATCACCACCCCGGCGGAGGCACGCAGCGTACGGGTGAGGTAGGCGATCGCCGGGGTGGGCATGGGGCCGAGCAGGCGCACGTCCACACCGGCGGCGGAGAACCCCGACTCCAGCGCCGACTCGAACATGTAGCCGGATACCCGTGTGTCCTTGCCGATCAGTACCCGCCGACGGCCGTGGTCGCCCAGCACCTTGCCGGCCGCCCAGCCCAGCTTGAGCACGAACTCGGGAGTCATCGGGTACTGCCCCACCGCCCCGCGCACGCCGTCGGTTCCAAACACTCTACTCACGAACACTCTCTCCCTGCCGACGCCGGATAGACGTCGACGACACCCGCGGTTTCGCGGGTCACAACGGAAAAGCGCCGGCAATCGCCGGCGCCCTCGAGACCCGACTCGCGCCGGGCGACACAAGCGGAACGCTTGCGCGCGTTACATTGCCGGCGCGTCCTCTTCGTCGCCACCTTCGGAAACATCCTCACGCAGCTTGTCGATATCCGCAATGTAGGCGGCGAGGTTGTTGATGTCCTCGTCGGACAGGTGCTTGGCCTGCGGGATCATGGTGTACGAGTACTGCCCCATCTCGGTTCCCTTACGGTACACCTTCAGCAGAGAGGCAATCTGAGACGCAGAGGTGCCGCGCAACTTGGGCGCGTTGACCAGGTGGCCCCCTTCGCCCTTCTCGCCGTGGCAGATCGCGCAGGAGGAATACAGCGCCTGGCCGCGCTCGACGTCGGCCTTGGCAATCGAACTGCCATCCTTGGAGGAGTCGGACTCGGCCTTGTCGCCGCCCTCGGCCTCTTCATCACCCTCGCCATCGTCACCGCCCTCGGCATCGCCGCCACCGCCGAACTCGTCGGCGATGTAGGCAGCCAGGTCATCGATGTCCTCGTCGGACAGGCCGCTTGCGTTCGGCGCCATGGTGCCGAAGCGGTCACCCAGGCCGACACTCTTGAGGTAGTCCTGGTCACCGTCACGGTAGGCCGCCAGCTTCTTCGCGGTCTCGTCCTGCCCCAGCCCGGTCATCTTCGGGAACGCCCCGCCCTGACCACCACCGTCGGCGCCGTGGCAGGCCGCGCAGGAAGCGTACTTTTCCTTGCCAGCGGCGACGTCACCGTCGGCGTGAGCCAGCACCGGGGCCGCCAGGGCACCACTGGCGGCAAGAGCAATGAGTGAACGACGCATCTGTTTCATGATTTTTCTCTCAACTGTTGCAGCCCGCGACACCCGCCAGAAGAAAGCACCAATGGATGTCCAAGACATCGGAAAACGGTGATCCGGCGAATGAGCGGCGATTTCAAGTCAACCAAATTAACCCCGCCGGGCAAAATATCAGAAAATCCTAATTCGATCCAAAGCAAACGCGTTTATAACGGGAAAGGCTGGTTTGTGAGCGACCGCCCGCCCCGACAACTCACGCCGCGCGCATTGCCCGCCAGACCGACACGGCATCCCGCGTGGCCTCGACATCGTGAACGCGGAGCACTGCCGCGCCCCGCTCGGCCGCCAGCATGGCCGCCGCCGCACTGCCCACAGCCCGCCGATCCACCGGCTGGCCGGTGGCCTCGCCGATCATGCGCTTGCGCGACATGCCCACGAGGATGGGGGCATCCAGCGTGGCAAGCTCCTCGAGCCGCCGCAACAGCGTGAAATTCTGTTCGTGAGTCTTGGCAAAGCCGAATCCCGGGTCCACCAGGATGCGTTCGGCCGGGATCCCCGCCTCGCGCAGGCAGCCGAGCCGCGCGCCCAGGTAGTCGATCACCTCGGCCACCACGTCCGTGTACTCCGTGCGCGTGGCCATGTCACCGGGCTCGCCGCGCATGTGCATCACGCAGACCGAAACGCCACTCGACGCCGCGGCCTCGAGGGCTCCTGGCCGTCTCAACGCGCGCACGTCGTTGATCAGACAGGCGCCGGCCTCGACCGCGCGCGTCATGACCATCGGCGAGCTGGTGTCTACCGACAGCGGGCAATCGAACCGCGCCGCCAATGCCTCGATTACCGGGATGACGCGCGCCAGTTCCTCGTCCTCCGCGACGGGCGCCGCCCCGGGGCGGGTCGACTCGCCCCCCACGTCGAGCAGGTCGGCCCCCGCCTCGAGCATCGCTTCGGCCGCCGCCGTGGCCCGCTCGACGCTGTCGAAACGCCCCCCATCGGAGAAGGAGTCCGGGGTGGCATTGAGGATGCCCATGATCAACGGGCGTCCCGCCTGTCGCCAGTCGGGGCAGGCGCGAGGGGCATTCATCCGCCGCGCGGCCCCCCCAGCGGGTCACCGCTGGGCGTGCGGTTGCCGTCATCGGATTCCGATCGACCGCCCTCGTCCGATCCGTCTTGACCACGGGTCGGCTCATCGTCCTCCACCTCGTCGTCGGTGGTGTCGATGTGCACGCCGGAACTCGGCGGCTCGCCCCCCGTGCCCGAGCCGCGCTCACCCCAGTCCTCGGGCTCGCGCACCGGACGACGCTCCATCAGGTCGTCGATCTGCTTGGCATCGATGGTTTCGTACTTCATCAGCGCATCGGCCATCGCATGCAGGATGTCCATGTTCTCGACCAGAATCTGACGGCAACGCTGGTAGTTGCGGTCGATGACGTCCTTGATCTCGAAGTCGATCACTTCCTTGGTCTCGTCGGAGAAATGCCCTCCCGGCGATTGGCGCCCCATGAACGGGTCGCCGTCGTCCTCGGAGTAGTAGAGCGTGCCGAGCTTCTCGGACATGCCCCACTTGGTGACCATGTTGCGCGCCAGCTCCGTGGCCCGCTCGATGTCGTTGGACGCCCCGGTGGTCACCGCCTCGTCACCGAAGATCAGCTCCTCGGCGATCCGCCCGCCGAACAGGCTGGAGATGTTCGATTCCAGCTTGCGCTTGGAATAGCTGTACTTGTCCGCGTCCGGCAGGAACATGGTGATCCCCAGCGCCCGGCCGCGCGGGATGATCGAGACCTTGTAGACCGGATCGTGCTCGGGAACCAGGCGACCGACGATCGCGTGCCCGGCCTCGTGGTAGGCGGTCAGCTTCTTCTCGTCCTCGCTCATCACCATGGACTTCCTCTCGGCGCCCATGATGATCTTGTCCTTGGCTCGCTCGAGGTCGGCCATGGTCACGTCGGGCTTGTTCGCCCGCGCGGCGAACAGTGCCGCCTCGTTGACCAGGTTGGCGAGATCCGCGCCCGAGAAGCCCGGCGTGCCGCGGGCGATCAAGGAGGGTTCTACGTCCTTGGCCGCCGGCACCTTGCGCAGGTGGACATTGAGGATCTGTTCGCGGCCGCGCACGTCCGGCAGGCCGACGACCACCTGGCGGTCGAAGCGCCCCGGGCGCAGCAGCGCCTTGTCGAGCACGTCGGCGCGGTTGGTGGCCGCGACGACGATAACGCCCTCGTTGCCCTCGAAGCCATCCATCTCCACCAGCAGCTGGTTGAGCGTCTGCTCGCGCTCGTCGTGACCGCCGCCCATGCCCGAGCCGCGATGACGACCGACCGCGTCGATCTCGTCGATGAAGATGATGCAGGGCGCGTGCTTCTTCGCCTGCTCGAACATGTCGCGGACGCGCGAGGCGCCCACGCCGACGAACATCTCGACGAAGTCCGAGCCGGAGATGGAGAAGAACGGCACCTTGGCCTCGCCGGCGACCGCCTTGGCGAGCAGGGTCTTGCCGGTGCCTGGCGGGCCGACCATCAGCACGCCGCGCGGGATGTTGCCGCCCAGCCGCTGGAACTTGCCCGGGTCCTTGAGGAAGTCGACCAGCTCGACCACTTCCTCCTTGGCCTCGTCGGCGCCGGCGACGTCGTTGAACGTGACCTTGACCTGGTCCTCGCTCATCAGCTTGGCCTTGGACTTGCCGAAGCTCATCGCCCCGCGGCCGCCACCGCCCTGCATCTGGCGCATGAAGAAGATCCAGATCGCGATCAGCAGGATGAACGGGAACCACTGGATGAAGATCGTCATCAACAGCGACGGCTTCTCCGGCGCCTTGGCATTGATGGACACGTTGTTGTCCAGCAGATCACCGATCAGGGCCCGGTTGTCCGTCTCGGGGCTGTAGGTCTCGAAGCGGCTGCCCGAGCCGGTGGTGCCCTGGATGTTCTGGCCCTCGATGGTGACCGAGTCGACGCGTCCGCTCTTCACGTTCTGGATGAACTCGGAGTACGGCACCGCGCTCGAGGTGGTCGCACGCTGGTCGAAGCTGTTGAACACCGTCATCAGCACGATCGCGATTACCACCCAGATCAGGATGTTCTTGGTCAAGTCGTTCAACGCAACACCTCTGCGTACAGCCGCAAACAGGCGGACATCCACGATGCCCGCCTGCCTTGGCGAATCAATGAATCGAATAGTATTGGGACAACCTTATCTCACGCGCTTGCCGGTTGCCACCAGATAGACTTCTCGCGACCGCGGCCGAGACGCCTTCGGCTTGCGCACCACCACCCGGTCGAAGCGCTCGCGCACGTCCTTGACGTACTGATCGAAGCCCTCGCCCTGGAACAGCTTGGTGACGAATGCGCCCTTGGGCCTGAGCATGCGATCGCAGAAATCCAGTGCAAGTTCCGCGAGATGCATGGAGCGGGGGATGTCGACCGAATCCACCCCACTCATGTTGGGGGCCATGTCGGAAAGCACAAGGTCGACCTCGCGCTCGTCCAGCGCTGCCTCCAGTTCGTGCAGCACCGCCTCCTCGGTGAAATCGCCCTGCAGCACGGTGGTGTCGGCGAACTGGTCCATGGGCAGCAGATCGAGGGCGAAGACATGCCCCTTGCTGCCGACGATCTGGGCGGCGTACTGGGTCCAGCCACCGGGGGCGGCGCCCAGGTCGACCACGGTCATGCCCGGCTTGAGAAAGCGGTCACGCTCGTTGAGCTCGATCAGCTTGTACACCGCGCGCGAGCGCCATCCCTCGCGCTGGGCCTTCTGCACGAACTCGTCACGAAAATGCTCGTTGAGCCATCGCTTGCTGCTGACCGAACGGGCCATGGTCGCCTCCAGGCGGCATGTAAAAAACCGGGGGCCCGGGATTATCCCCGATTGCCCCCGGCCGCCCAAATCGCGGTTGCCCGCTGTCAAGGCGAGCGCGTCAATCAGTGCATATGGCCGTCACCACCCATTGCCTTCTCCCGAGGAGTGATCGGGGCTTCCACCTCGAGCTTGCTGCCATCGCCGAGACCGAGTTCGATGACCACCGTCTCGCCCTCCTCCAGCGACCGCTCCGGGCCGATCAGCATCACGTGGTAGCCACCCGGCGCCAGCGACACCGTCTCCCCGGCCGGCACCGTGATGCGGTCCTGCTCGATCATCCGATGCATGCCGTCCTCGTTGACCGACTCGTGCAGTTCCACGGCCTTGAAGCCATCGGCATCCGCCGACACAACGTCGACCGCCTCGTCACCGGGGTTGTTCAATTCCATGAACGCCGCCGTGGCATGCGCCCCCGGCGGGGCCAGGGCCACCCAGGGGTTCTGCACGTCGAGCTCGGACGCCTGGGCGACGGCGGCGCTCGCCAGCAGCGTGCCCCCGATCAGCAGAGCGGCGAATCGAACTCCCGTGAAACGCATCATCTTCATCATTCCTTCACCTCTGACATGAAATCCTCCAGCACTTCCACCATCGCGCCGGTGTCATGCGGCCCCGGCAGCAGCGCCAGCATCCGTCCGTTCGGGTCGATCAGCCGGAAACTCGTGTCGTGATCGACGTTGTAACTCGTCTCGCCTTCCTCATGGTCCTCGATGCGGTAACCCGCCTTGACGGTCGATGTCACCGCGTCGATCGCCTCACGCGTGCCGGTGACCGGCACGAACTCCTCCGAGTAGAAGGCGGTGTACTTCGCCAGGTGGGCCGGGCTGTCCCGCTCCGGATCGACGGAAAGGAACACCACCTGCCAGTCGAACTCCGGCAGGCGTTCCTGCAACGACGGCAGGATCCGTGACAACTGCCCGAGCTCGGTGGGGCAAATGTCCGGGCAGTAGCTGTAGCCGACGTAGAACAATGTCCAGCGACCGTCGAACAGTTCACCGGTCGAAACCGGACCGTCGGCGGACTCCAGATCCGCCGACGGCAACGCAACCGGGCGTTCGGGGGTGCGCAGAACCAGCGGATCCGGCGTCTCGTACTCGGCGAGGAAACTCGTGCCGGCGCGATCGCCATCCGGCTGACACCCGGAAAGCAACGCGACGAGAAAGACGGACAGTAACAGGACGCGATTCAACATGGTCGTGACGATTGGCCCGTGGGAATGCAGAGCGGTAAACTGCCGCGTCATCCACGGCGATGCAATGTGTGATTTCACGCAGCCGCCTTCCCGATCCCCGGAGATACCCGACGACATGAACCTCACCGCCCGCCAGCGACAGTACCTTCGTGCCGAAGCCCACCACCTGAAGCCCGTGGTCCTGCTCGGCCAGCACGGTCTGACCGAAGCGGTGCTCGCCGAGATCGAGCAGGCGCTCGAGACCCACGAACTGATCAAGGTGCGCATCCCGGGCGTCGAACGCGACGAAAAGCGCCAGATCATCGACGCGATCACCGACGAAACCAACGCCACCCTGGTGCAGACGGTCGGCCACATCGCCGTGCTGTTTCGCCCGCGTGCCAGCTACTCGGACTTCAACCTGCCCACGCCGGGGAAACCCAAGCAGCAATGATCCCGCTGCTCGGACCGGATCCTGCCGCCTTTCCGCCGGTCGCCAGCGCGCTGACCGAGCCCAATGGCCTGCTGGCCGCCGGCGGCGATCTCTCGGTCGCACGTCTGACGGCGGCCTACCGGCGCGGCATCTTCCCCTGGTACTCCGAGGGCGACCCGATCCTCTGGTGGAGCCCCGACCCGCGCACGCTGTTCACGCCCGAGCGCTTCCATGTCTCGCGCAGCCTGGCCAAGTGGCGCCGGCAGCAACGCTACTGCGTGACGGTCGACCGGGCATTCGCCGCGGTGGTCGACGGCTGTGCCGGGCCGCGGCGCGGCGACCCGGGTACCTGGATCGTCCCGGCCATGCGCCAGGCGTTCATCGACCTGCACGTCGCCGGCATCGCCCACTCGGTCGAGGTGTGGTCGGGCGACGAGCTGGTCGGCGGGCTGTTCGGCAGCCGGCTGGGTCGCGCTGCCTTCGGCGAGTCGATGTTCAGTCGCGCCCCCAATGCCTCGAAGTGCGCGCTGGCCGCCATCCTGGTCGACGGCGCCTGGGGGCCGATCGAGTTCCTCGACGCGCAGTTCACCACCGAGCATCTGCTCGCCCTGGGCGCCGAGGAATACCCGCGCTCGGTGTTCACGCGCTGGCTAGACGAGGCCTCCCGTCATGACGGGCCACGCGATTGAGCCACCGGCGAGCGGCTCCAACGAGTCGCCACACAAGTTGCCCGGGGACTTGTGATAAAACAAAGGGCACTCGCCTAGCCCATTCATCCGCTTCCCCCGGCGCGGTCGCCGGCCACGCCCACGTCAAGGAACGAGACATCGCATGCCTGCCGACCCGACGGCCACCCTGCTTTCCCTGCTCCTGATCTCGGTTGTCGCCGTGGTGGCGCTGCGCCGGCTCAATCTCCCGGCGATCCTCGGCTACCTCGCCGTCGGCGTGCTGGCCGGGCCGCACGCGCTCGGGCTGGTCAAGGACATCCACGACATCCACCTGATCGCCGAGTTCGGCGTGGTGTTCCTGCTGTTCATGCTGGGCCTGGAATTCTCGCTGTCGCGGCTGATCGCGATGCGCCGGGCGGTGGTCGGCATGGGCGGGGCACAGGTACTGCTCACGGCCATTCTCACCGGCGGGGCGGCGCTGATGATGGGGTTTTCGCCGGCCGCGGCCTTCACGCTGGCCGGGGTGATGACCGTCTCGTCGACCGCCATCGTCATCCGCCAGCTCGGCGAGCAACTGGAGATCAATTCCCGCCACGGCAACAACGCCGTGGGCATCCTGCTGTTCCAGGACCTGGCGGTGATCCCGTTCCTGATCGTCATCCCGGTGCTGGGCGTATCGGGGGCGGAGGGCGAGGCGGGCAACCTCACCCTCGAGATCACGCTGACCCTGGCCGCCGGCGTCCTCGCGGCGATCATCCTGTTCTTCGGCGGGCGCTGGGTGCTGCGCCCGCTGTTCCGCGAGATCGCCAAGTCCCGCTCGGCCGAGCTGTTCACCCTGGCCGTCCTGCTGACGGTGCTGGGCGCCGGCTGGCTGACCAACACCGCCGGGCTGTCCTGGGAACTGGGCGCCTTCCTCGCCGGTATCGCCCTGTCCGAGACCCAGTACAAGCACCAGATCGAGGCCGACATCCGCCCGTTCCGCGACGTACTGCTGGGGCTGTTCTTCATCACCATCGGCATGATGCTGAACGTCGCCGGGCTCCTGGAGATCGGTCACTGGGTCGTGATGTTCCTGGCCCTCCTGATCCTCGCCAAGACGGCGATCATCTTCCTGATCGGCCGAGCGATGGGCGAAGCACCCGGCGTGGCGCTGCGCTCCGGGCTGGTACTGGCCCAGGGCGGTGAGTTCGGCTTCGCCATGCTTTCGATCGCGAGCCCCGACCTGATGACCGACGTGCAGCACCAGATCGTGCTCGGCACGGTGATCTTCTCGATGGTGCTCACCCCCATCCTGGTCAAGTACAACGGCGCGATCGCCAAGCGCCTGGTGCCGGGCTACGCCAGGAGCCGACGCCAGCACAACATCGAGGTACAGGCGGATGCCAGCGACGTCTCGCGCCACGTGCTGATCTGCGGCTTCGGCCGCGTGGGCCAGAACGTCGCTCGCCTGTTGAAGAGCGAGGGGATCGACTACACCGCGATCGAGGTCGATCCGGACATCGTCCAGCAGGCCAACGAGGCCGGCCTGCGGGTCTACTTCGGCAACTCCACCCATCTCGACATCCTCCAGTCGGCCGGGCTCGACCGGGCGCGCGCCGTGGTGATCAGCCACCTCGACGATGCCTCCACCATCAAGACCATCGAGGTGATCCGCGGCCACAACCGCGACATCCCGGTGATCGTGCGCACCCGCACCGACGAGCACCTCGATCGCATTCACGAAGCGGGTGCCACCGAGGTGGTGGCGTCCGTCTACGAAATGAGCCTCGCGCTCGGCGGGCACGTGCTGCGAACGCTCGACGTGCCGCTGGCCAAGATCCTGCGCCAGATCCAGGAGATCCGGCAGGCGGATTACGGCCCGCTGCGCCACACCTTCCACGGCGACCGCGCCCGCGACGAGGACGATTTCGCCCTGCTCGCACCCCGCACGCTCAAGAACGTCTCGCTGGTGCCGGGGGCCGCGGCGATCGGCAAGCGCCTCGGCGCGGCCCTGAGCGACCACGACGGCGTGCTGGTCGATTCGATCAATCGTCACGGCATCCGCGGCGAAAGCCCCAGCGACGACGTCGAACTTCAGGAGGGCGACGTGCTCACGCTCTACGGCTCGCCCGAGGCACTGGATACCGCCGAGCAGTTGCTGTTGACCGGTCGGTCCGACTGACACCACGTGCCGGACTGGAAATCTGGCGGAATTTCACTAGGATGGAGTGACCAACGACAGTGACCTGATCCCGACATCAGGGGAGGCAAGCGACATGATCGCGAACGTGGACAGCGGCTACAGCAATATCTCGGGCGCCGACGGCGTGCTCTCGACGCCGACCAACCAGCAGACGGTCAACCCGAGCGCGCAGACGCGCAACACGCCGGTCGAGAATCCGGTGGAAAACCGGGTCAACGGCGGCGAGCCGACCCCCGCTGCCGACAATCGTGCCGGCGACGAGCAAGAGGCCGGGGCACCGGGCAGCACGATCGACGTACGCGCCTGACCCGAACGAGATGCTACCGGGCAGCGCCAGCGCTGCCAGCGAATGCGGGCCCCGGCCCGCATTTTTTTGTTTCATTTCCTTGATCCCGGCATACGCGCGACGACCACCGGCCGGTCCGATCGGACGCTCGTGCAGCCGCACGGCAAATAGGCGACAATCGCGCCTCCGATTCCATCCGCCCTGACAGACGCGGCCCCGCGGGGCCCGCCTCGACCACGACCCGCAACCGATTCCATGAGCGACGCCAAGCAGTCCATCGCCCAGCCCGCCGATCACCGCGATCCGATCTACCTGCGCGTGCACACCGAACTCGGCCGAGCGCTGGCCACCCGGCTGGCCGCCCTGGCCGCGGATGGACCGCTGCTGGCCGTACTACCGGACAGCCGGGCGGTCAACGACACCCGTGCGGCACTCGCCTTTCTGGGCATCGAGGCCAGCGTCTTCCCCGACTGGGAGGTGCTGCCCTACGACCGCTTCTCGCCGCACCAGGACCTGATCTCCGA
>NZ_JBKHFB010000015.1:0-39294 GCF_046540515.1 Guyparkeria sp. | reverse complement strand
CCGGCGCCGAATGTGGACTCCAGCCAGCCTTGCAGGCCGAACCGGCCGTTCCAGACCATCCCCTCGTAGACCGGGTAGATGAATGCCACGATCAGGAAGGTCGCCGCGAGCACCGGGTAGAACTTGGCCCGCTCGGCGATGCCACCGGAGATGATCGCCGGGATGGCCGCCGCGAAGGTCAGCAGAAAGAAGAACTTGACCAGCTCGTAGCCGTTGCCGGCGTTCAGTTCGGCCGCCGCGGCGTAGAAGTCCATGCCGTAGGCGATCGAGTAGCCGATGAAGAAGTAGGCGATCGTCGCCACGGCGAAATCGCCGATGATCTTGACCAGGGCATTGACCTGGTTCTTTTCGCGCACCGTGCCCACCTCGAGAAAGGCGAAGCCGGCGTGCATGGCCAGCACCATCGCCGCGCCGATCAAGAGAAAGAAGGTGTTCGCACCGTCCTGAAACGTTTCCATCGAAGTCTCCCGTCTGAGTTGCTGGCTGCACCAAAAGCAGGAATTGTTCCATGGGCGCATGCCGCATTGCGGGGCAGAAATGCCGAACTAATTGCGGTGTCGTGGTGCATTTGAGTCCATGGGCGCACATATGTGGTGCAATTAATGCCGGACGGACACCTTCCGGTGATGCATTGGCTATGCTTGTCCGACCCGTGTTCCATCAAGCGTCCCCATGGGGGTGAGCGATGACCGATTCAGCCCAAAAAGCACGGCGCGAGGCAATGGTCGATTACCAGGTGCGTGCCCGCGGCGTGCGATCGCCACAGGTGCTCGAGGCGATGCGGCGCGTGCCGCGCGAGGCCTTCGTGCCGATGGATCTGCGCGAGTTCGCCTACGACGACACCGCGCTGCCCATTGCCGCCGGTCAGACCATCACCCAGCCCTCGATCGTGGCGATGATGATCGAGTCGCTCGACCTTCACGGCGGCGAGCACGGCGGCGAGCGGGTGCTCGACGTCGGTACCGGCTCGGGTTACGCCGCCGCACTGCTGGCGCATATCGCCGGTGAGGTGTACAGCATCGAGCGTATCGGCGAGCTCGCCAACCAGGCGCAACGGGCATTGATCGACCAGGGGCTTGCGAACGTCGAGGTGCGTGAGGGTGACGGGTCGCTGGGCTGGCCCGAGGCCGCGCCCTTCGATGCGATCATGGTGGCCGCGGCGAGCCCCGGCGTGCCGGATGCGCTCAAGCGCCAGCTGGCGGTGGGCGGCCGACTGGTGATTCCGGTGGGCCCGGACGACGAGACGCAGGAACTTGTGCGGATCACCCGGTTGGGCGAGGACGAGTATCGCCGCGAGGACCTGGCCGATGTGCGTTTCGCTCCCCTGTTGGGTGAGGGTGGATGGGACGAGGCGCATGCCCGTCCGCGGCGGGGATTTGGGCGAGGCACGATCTCCGGTCGGGATCGCTCGTTGAGCCGGCGCATCAGGGAGGTGGCCGAGGGGTTCGATTCGGTCGACGACCTGCCGCTCGCCGGCCTGCTGGATCGGATTGGCGACTCGCGCCTGGTGCTGATCGGCGAGGCCTCGCACGGCACCTCCGAGTTCTACCGGGCCCGCCAACGTATCACCCGGGCGCTGATCGAGGAGAAGGGCTTCGATTTCGTCGCGATCGAGGGTGACTGGCCGGATACCGCCCGGATCGATCACTACGTGCGACACGCCGACCACCCACCGTCCGAGTGGACCGCCTTCGCCCGGTTTCCCACCTGGATGTGGCGCAACGAGGAGGTGCGCGCGTTCGTCGACTGGCTGCACGAATACAACGCCAAACGGGCACCCGCCGAGCGTGTCGCCTTTCACGGCCTGGACCTCTACAGCCTCTACAACTCCATCGCCGCGGTGCTGGACTACCTCGACGACGTCGATCCGGAGGCCGCCGTCGTCGCCCGCGAGCGCTACGGCTGCCTGACACCCTTCGAGCCTGACCCGGCCGCCTATGCGCGTCTGGCGCTGAGCCCGGGGTTTGCCGGCTGCGAGGCCCCGGTGGCAGAGATGCTGCGTGATCTGCAGCAACGTCATCGCCTGTACGCCGAGCAGGATGGCGACCGGTTCCTCGATGCGGTGCAGAACGCGCGCCTGGTCGCCAACGCCGAGGAGTACTACCGCTCGATGTTCTACGGCTCGCGCAGCGCCTGGAACCTGCGCGATGGCCACATGTTCGAGACACTCGAGGCACTGCTGGCCCATCACGGTGCGGGCAGCCGCGGTGTGATCTGGGCGCACAACTCGCACGTCGGCGATGCACGCGCGACCGACATGTCGCGTCGCGGCGAATTCAATATCGGTCAGCTGTGCCGGGCGCGTTTCGGTGAAGCCGTCTACGCGATCGGCTTCGGCACGGACACCGGCACGGTGGCGGCCGCCTCCAACTGGGACGAGCCGATGGAGGTCAAGACGTTGCGCCCGGCGCTGCCCGACAGCTACGAGCGTCTCTGTCACGAGACCGGCCGAGCCGGCTTCCTGTTGCCGCTGGGCCGGGGTGCTGATGCCCGGGTGCGCGAGGGCTTGGCCGAGCCGCGCCTGGAACGGGCCGTCGGGGTGATCTATCGTCCGGAAACCGAGCGCGCCAGCCACTACTTTCACGCCGAGTTGCCGACGCAGTTCGACGAGTACATCTGGGTCGATCGCAGTCGGGCCGTCACGCCGCTCGACAGCCGAGCGCTCGCCGGCGCCGCGGATACCTACCCCTTTGGTGTCTAGACCCTCAATTCAGAAGGAGAGTGCATGAAATCGATCGAACTGGGGCTCGAATGGTTTCTCAACCCGGACCACCTGCCGTTCATCGCCGGCATCGAGAAGGGCTGGTTTCGCGATGCGGGGCTGGACGTGACGCTGATCGAGCCCGAAGGTCACTACGACGGTCTCGCCGACGTCGCCAAGGGCAGGTTGGCGTTTGCCTGCAACGAGCCGCTGCACATGATCGACGAGGCCCGCCCCGGACTTCGCGCGTTGGGGTGCTTCTTCGAGACCGAGGGCGGGGTGATGCTGACCCCGGAAGGCGAGCAGGCGCTCGCGCGGGGCGAAACGATCCGGGTGGCCTCGCCGGTGGCCGGCGAGGTCACCGATGACCTCGCCCGGCTGATCGTCGGCCGCTGGTGCGAACGCGAGGGCTTCCAGTTCGAGTCAGCGCAGCTGCAGATCGAAGCGGCCGGTTTCGAGCACCTCAAGAACCTGCAGGCCGGCTACCACGGCGCCTGGTTGTGTTTCGCCAACTTCGAGGGGGTCGAGGCCCGCGAGGCGGGCGTGACGGCGCGTTTGATCTCCAGCACCGAAGTCGGTCTGCCCAACTTCTCGGCGCTCGAGCTGTTTACCGGCGAGGCCTTCGGCCGTGAATACCCCGAGGTGGTCGAGGCGGTCACGCGCGTTGCCTCGGAGGGGGCGACGCTCTGCCGCGAGGACCCGGACGAGGCGAAACGGCTCTGGTACCGCTACAGCGGAGAAGACCGGAGCGACCTGATGGACGCGATCGTTCTGGATACCTGCCATCGCCTGGTCTCTCCTGTCGTGCCGGATGCCGAGCGCTGGCGTGAGATGTGGCGGCAGTTCGATCGCCTGGGTCTGTCCCGGGTCGACGAGGCCGGTTTCGAGGCGATCTTCTCACCGGTCTGAGCGGGTCGGCAGGTCATCAGAAGGTCGACAGCCCGGTGGCCTCCATTATTCGGTAACGCCAGTAACGCCAGGATGAGTCGTCGGCGTATTCGTCGAACGGCAGGCTGTGGCGTTCGCCGTTCGGGTTGTGCCAGCGGGTGTCGAAAAAGCCGCGGGCCGCCTGCAACGCTGGGTGCCCGGCGGGTGCCTGCCACTCGACACTGGTTTCCATGTTGAAGTTGTCGATGTTGCGCCGGGTGAAGTTCGCCGAGCCGAGCAGCAGGCGCCCCGAGTCGTCGGCGGCGCGATGCAGCAGCAGCTTGCTGTGACACTGCTCGCCGTCGGTATGGCACCAGCGCACTTCGGCGCCCGCCCGGTGAAGCTCCATGCCCACGGGGCGATTGGGAATCCCGTTCTTCCTCCGGCCGAAGGCGTCGTGGTTGGGGTCGAGCAGCACGCGCAGTTTCACCCCGCGGGCGGCGGCATGCTTGAGTGCCTCGATCACCTCGCGATGGGCGAGATAGAACATCGCCAGATCCAGTCGGTCGCCGTTCTCGGCCGCCTCGATGATCGCCACGGCGGCCTCGCGGATGCGTGCCTCGGTGAGCACGCGCAGACGCCCCTCGGTCGCGTGGAAATAGTCGCCGCGGGGTGGCGAGGGCAGCGTGAATGCCCGTTCGGCGCCCGAGAGATCGGCCGCGGCCGCCTCCGTCGACAGTAGGTCGAGGGCCGCGGGGCCGGCAAACCGCAGCGCCACGTTGCCGTGACGGCTGCTGGCGTCGTGTGGATTGGCCGATGTGACCAGCCCGATCCAGTCCTCGCCCCGATCGGCGATCACCGTCTTGCGGTGGTTGGCCTTGAAATTGAGCAGTCGCATCCATGCACCCAGGGTCGAGGCCCGGTCCTCGGCCAGCGGGTTGGGCAGCCAGCCCGATCCCGGTTCGCTCTCCAGCCAGCGGCAGCACAGTCGCCACAGCCCGGACCAAAGGGGGTTGGGATCGCGCAGTCGGTCCAGGTCGGTGACGGCCACCCGCACGCCGGCCGCGCGCAGTCGCTCGAGGTGGTCGGATTCGACGCTGCCGTAGACGGTGTTGACGGGGTCGGTGATCAGCACCGCATCAAGACCCGGCTCGCGGCGTTGCTGCTCGACCAGTGCCGTGGTCAGTTCGGTCGACAGCGGGCGGTGGCCGTCGGCCGCCTCGCCGGCAAAGTCGTTGAACAGGAACATGTCGAGCACGAGAAGCTCTCGTGCCCCTTCCACCGTGTCCACGATCGCATCGAATATCCGCTGGTCGCTGACGCGTTCGCCGTCGGCGGCGGTGTAGGTGGTATCGGCGAGGAAGGTCACGTTCTGGGCCGGCACCCAGGGGCTCGCCACGTCGAGCCCGCCCGGCATCGGCTTGTAGACATGCCAGGTGCCGACGATCAGCCAGGCAAGCAGGCCGGCCGCCGTCAGGGCGATCAAGGTGCGTTTTCCGGGGTGAAAAGCGGTGTGATGCATCGGGTTTCGGGTGTGGTCTTTGTCCGGAGCAGGTCGGGCACCAGGCAAATGCTACACCGCTTGGAGCCGTGCCCTTTCGTCAAGTTGCCATTCATAATTCATGCGTGTGATCGTGTGTGGTTATTATTTATCAAACAAATTGATGTCCGATTTATCGATAGTCGAGGGCTATCGATGTGCGTTGAAAAATCAATTTGCAGCCGGTGGCTCCGACGCCTAACTTGGCCATGAACCCGGTTTTGGAACGGGGCGCACCCGTGCGCGTTTCCCCGGTTTCGGCCGCGAGCCGTTTCCCGCCGGGATTTCCCGCGGGCAAATCTTGCATGAGCAAATCCGGAGAGTCGGCCGTGATGCGGTTGACCTCCACCAAGACCACGAGGAGCAGGAAATGGGCGAAAACGCGAACACGGGCAAGTGTCCGGTAATGCACGGCAGCCGCACCAGGATGGGTGGTGGTGGCGGTGGCGCCAGGGACTGGTGGCCGAACCAGCTCAATCTCGGCATCCTTCACCAGCACACCGCGGTGTCGAACCCCCTGGGCGAGGCATTCGACTACGCCGAGGAATTCAAGAAACTCGACGTCGAGGCGGTGAAGAAGGACCTGGTCGACCTGATGACCGACTCCAAGGACTGGTGGCCGGCCGACTACGGCCATTACGGCCCGTTCCTGATCCGCATGGCCTGGCACTCGGCGGGCACCTACCGCACCGCCGACGGCCGCGGCGGGGCCTCGACCGGCAACCAGCGCTTCGCGCCGATCAACAGCTGGCCGGACAACGCCAACCTCGACAAGGCCCGCCGGCTGCTCTGGCCGATCAAGCAGAAATATGGCAACAAGCTCTCCTGGGCGGACCTGTACATCCTTGCCGGCAACATGGCGCTCGAGTCCATGGGCTTCAAGACCTTCGGCTTCGGCGGCGGGCGCAAGGACATCTGGGCGCCGGAAGAGGACATCTACTGGGGCGCGGAGACCGAGTGGCTGGCCACCAGCGACAAGCCGCACAGCCGCTACAGCGGCAACCGCGAGCTGGAAAATCCGTTGGCCGCCGTCCAGATGGGCCTGATCTACGTCAACCCCGAAGGCCCGGATGGCGAGCCCGACCCGCTCGCCTCCGCGAAGGATATCCGCGAGACCTTCGAGCGCATGGCGATGAACGATTACGAGACCGTCGCGCTGACCGCCGGCGGTCACACCTTCGGCAAGGTCCACGGCGCCGGTGATGCCGCGCACGTCGGTCCCGAGCCGGAGGCCGCGCCGGTCGAGGAGATGGGCCTGGGCTGGAAGAGCAGCTACGGCTCCGGCAAGGGCCGCGACACCATCACCAGCGGGCTGGAGGGCTCCTGGACGCCGACCCCGACCAAGTGGGACATGAGCTACTTCGACGTGCTGTTCGGTTACGACTGGGAGCTGACCAAGAGCCCGGCGGGCGCCTGGCAGTGGACCCCGAAGAACCTGGCCGAGAAGGACCACGCCCCGGATGCCGAGGACCCCAACAAGCGGGTCGGCATCATGATGAGCACCGCCGACATGGCGATGCGCGAGGACCCGGACTACCGCAAGATTTCCGAGCACTTCCACAAGAACCCGGAAGAGTTCGCCGACGCCTTCGCCCGCGCCTGGTTCAAGCTGACCCACCGCGACATGGGCCCGAAGGACTGCTACCTCGGCCCGGACGTGCCGGAAGAGGACCTGATCTGGCAGGATCCGGTGCCGCCGGTCGATCACGTGCTGATCGACGAGCAGGATGCCGAGGATCTCAAGGCGGCGATCCTGGATTCGGGCCTGAGCGTGCGCGAACTGGTCTACACCGCCTGGTCGTCGGCTTCCACCTTCCGCGGCTCGGACAAGCGTGGCGGGGCCAACGGCGCGCGCATCCGTCTCGCACCGCAGAAGGACTGGGAGGTCAACGAGCCCGAGCAGCTCGCGCGCGTGGTCAAGACCCTCGAGGGCATCCAGAAGGAATTCAACGACGCGCAGTACGGCGGCAAGCGCGTGTCGCTGGCCGACCTGATCGTGCTTGGCGGTGCCGCGGCGATCGAACTGGCGTCCTGGGATGCCGGCTACCCGGTGGAGGTGCCGTTCGCGCCGGGGCGCACCGATGCCACCGCCGAGCAGACCGATGCCGACTCCTTCGACCCGATGAAGCCGGAGGCCGACGGGTTCCGCAACTACCGTCGCGCCAAGTTCACCGTGTCCGACGAGGAGATGCTGGTGGATCGTGCCCAGCTTCTGGGTCTGTCCGCCCCGGAAATGACGGTGCTGGTCGGCGGCATGCGCGTGCTCGGCGCCAATTTCGGCGAGAGCAAGCACGGCGTGTTCACCGACGAGCCGGGCACCCTGACCAACGATTTCTTCGTCAACCTGACCGACATGGACACGGTCTGGAAGCCGACCGAGGCGGACGAGGACATCTACGAGGGGCGTGATCGCAAGACGGGCGAGCTCAGGTGGACCGGCACGCGCGTCGACCTGGTGTTCGGTTCGAACTCGCAACTGCGGGCGATCGTCGAGGCCTACGCCCAGGAAGACGCCGGGCAGAAGTTCGTGCGCGATTTCGTCTCCGCCTGGAACAAGGTGATGAACGCGGGGCGCTGCGACATCGACTGACGAAGTCGCGGGGGGTTCCGCGACGATGGCCGTTGGGGATCAAGCTGGCCCCGGGTTCGAGGCCAGCGGTTCCGGTGTCACCCATGGGTAAAGCGTCGTGGCTGGGTCTACGCTTCTGGGAAAGGTCCAGCCAACTGCCGGAATGGCAGCCCCTATCCGTGGAGGCGAGCATGCCATCGAGAAATATCGTGATCGTGGGCGGCGGCTTTGCGGGCACGGCCGCCATCCGTCGGCTCGAGCGCCATCTCCCCGCGGGATGGCGGACGGTGCTGATCAACGAGGAAACCTTCATGACCTTCACCCCGCTCCTGCCGGAGGTGGTGAGTGGTTCTTTGTTCCCTTCCCATTCCGTCTCGCCCTTGCGCGGGATTGTCGACAAGGCCGAGTTCGTCCAGGGCTGCGTCACCCGTATCGATCCCGAACGCCGCGAGGTTATCTACCGGGATCACGACGAACGCAGGATCGAGTACGCGCACCTGGTGCTTGCCTGCGGCACGCTTGCCAATCTGGACATCATCCCGGGCATGACGGAGCACGGCCTCGCATTGAAGACCCTGGGCGATGCACTGCACCTGCGCAACCGGATCATCGATGCGCTCGAGGAGGCTTGCCAGGAGACCGATCCGGACCGACGCCGGTGGTTGCTGCGGTTTCTGGTAGTGGGGGGCGGTAATAGCGGGGTGGAGGTCGCTGGAGCAATCTACGACTTCCTGCGTGCCGCCTGTAAGCACTATGCCGGCGTGGAGGAGCAGGACTTCGATATCCGCATCCTCGAGCACGGTCCGCGCCTGGTGGAGGAATTCCCCAAGTCCCTGGGAGACTTTGCCGAGCACACGCTGACCCAGCGGGGGATCGGTGTGCACTGCGACACGGGGGTCAGCCGCGTGACCGCCAATGGTGCCGAAGACCAGGACGGCAACCGGATCGATGCCGCGAACGTTGTCTGTACCGTGGGTACACAGGCCTATCCATTGATCGAACAGCTTCCCTTCGAGAAGTTGAAAGGCAGGCTGTGTACCGAGGAGGACATGTCGGTGAAAGATGCCGAGGGCATATGGGCCATCGGTGACTGTGCCGCCGTGCCGAACCATCACAACGGTGAGCTCAGCCCGCCGACTGCGCAGTTTGCCGAGCGCCAGGGCCAGCAATTGGCCGACAATATCGTCCGTTGCATCCGGGGCGAGGGTAGTCGTGGCTTCAGCTATCGCCCGCGCGGGGAGTTGGCCACGATAGGTCACCACAAGGCCGTAGCGCAGGTTTTCGGCATGCGGTTCTCGGGACGCTTCGCCTGGTTGTTGTGGCGTGCCTTCTACCTGTTCAAACTGCCGACCTTGCTGCGCAAGGTGCAGGTCTATTTCGAATGGAACATTTCCATGCTTTTCCCGCAGGACGTGACCCAGTTTCAGTTCGAGCGCAGTGGCCACCGGCTCGAGCGCGAGCGGCGCCGCGCGGGACAGCGGGAGGTCGGTCAGGAATAAGGCGCGGTGGGCCGTCCCTCCGGCCTTCTCACCGTGGCATGCCGAGGTTCGCTCGCAGCCGGAAAAGCCTGTTCTGATTACTGGAGAGTGATGAGGTCCGAGCAGGTGACCCGTTATCGTCAGCGGTCGATGCCTTCGTTGTCGTCCAGGAGCGTCGCCGTCGACTCCGGTCTCGGTTTGCGATTGTCGGTCATCCGCATGACCGCGTCGTCACGGTAAAACTCCTCGCCGTCGACAGTAGCCTCGGAGTCCGGATGGTGATCGAGTTGCTTGCGCAGACGCCGGGTGTACTTGGCCGCCTTGTAGGCCTGGTCGACGATGCGGCGGACGTAGCTGAGCTCGTCGAGGCGGGCGACCATCTGGCGTACCGGCAGGCGGTCGTCGGCCCCGGCCCGCAGCAGCAGTGCCTTGAGCGACTGGTAATCGTCGGCGAAGTCCTTGATCGCGCGCTTGATCGGCTTCATCTCGAAGCCCTCGGCTTCCGGGTCTGCCAGGTCGAGGAAATGTGCCGTCTCTCGGCGAAATTCCGTCAGCGCCTCGGCGATCGCCGGGTCGGTCGGTGCGGTGAGCGTCGCCTCGAGCTTGGCGATCTCCTCGACGTGCTCGGCGATGTCGCCGTAATAGCGGCTGATGCGCATGGCCAGAGGGAAGCCTTCGGCGATCGACGCCGGGATCTCGCCGTACTGGGCGCGGTTGGCGAACTCGACGCAGGCCAGGATCAGCCGCTCGACGATGGCCCGGTCGCGGTGCAGTCGATCGATGGCGGCCGATCCCTCCATGCTCACCACGTCGCGTGCACCGCGCCGGGCGATCTGGCCAATGCGCCTGAGTTCCATGTTCAGGGCGTCGAGCGCCAGGTCGGGTGTGCGGGCGATGTTGCGGTCGAGGTGCCTTGGCTGGCCTTCGTCCTCCTCGGCGCTGCGGAATCGCGTCTCGAGGAAGCGGACCAGTCGCGGAGTGGCCGGCCAGAAGATCGCCATGCCGAGCAGCTTGGTGGTGGTGTGAAAGATCGCGAGCGAGGTGGCCGGGCCCGGTTCGAGGCGCATCAGTTGCGCGGCCTGCGCCACCAGCCAGAGCAGGGCGGGCAACGAGACGAAGGCGACGATGCCGACCACCACGTTGAACAGTACGTGGGCGATCGCGGCGCGCTTGGCCGACGAGGTCGCGCCGATGACCGCGAACAGGGCGGTCGAGGTGGTGCCGACGTTCGCGCCGATCACCATGGCCGCGGCCGCCGTCAGCGGGATCACGCCGGTGCCGGCGGCCGTCAGGGTGATGGCCAGCGAGGCGCTCGAGGAGTTCATCACCACCGTCATGATCACGCCGATGGCGGCGAACATCAGCAGGCTGAGCACGCCGTTGCCGGTGTACTCGGCGAGATCGAACCCCTCGCCGAAGTCGCCGAAGCTCGCCTTGAGCACGTCCAGGCCGAGAAAGAAGATGCCGAACCCGGTCAGGGCATCGCCGAGGTAGGCGCGCCGCTTGCCCTGGCCGGTCACGCGCAGCAGCATGCCGATGGCCACCGCGGGCAGGGCCAGCGCCTGCAGGTCGACCTTGAAGCCGACGATCGCCACCAGCCAGGAGGTGGCGGTGGTGCCGATGTTGCTGCCGATGATCACCCCGACGGCCTGGAACAGCGTCAGCAGCCCCGCGTTGACGAAGCCCACGGTGGCGAAGATCACCGCGGAGGACGATTGCACCACCGCCGTGATGCCGATGCCGGACACGATGCCCCGCGGCGTGGTGGCGGTGCCTCGCGCGAGGATGTCGCGCAGCGCATCGCCGGCAGCGACCTTGAGGCCGTCGGTCATCAGCCGCATGCCGAGCAGGAACAGGCCGACGCCGCCGAGAAAGGTGAGGATCAACTGGAGATTCATGTCGTCGATGATAGCGATCCTGTGATGCGATGTCGGACGTCTCGTCGACCCGGTTCCCTGGCGGCAAGCCGAGTGCTGAGGCGAGTGCTAGACTCCGCGTCCCTGTTTTACCGGCCATCGGCCGACGGCTCGCCGATACCTGGTGTCGGCCACAGGGCCGTCGTTCGTGGCGTTGCGCGAGAGGTTTTGACGATGCGACGTCGTTTGTTTCTGATGCCCCTGTTGGCCGCCGGTATCGGTGTGTCGGCGCTTCTGGCCGGCTGCGAGGCCGAGGTCGAGGGTGAACTCGAGATCCGCGACATCGTGGAGCGCGAAACCCGTGGCCTGTTCGCCACGAGCGTTGTGACCACCGACGATTGCGAACGCGACAACCGGAGTGCCGATCGTGAGGGCAGCGCGGGCTGGACCACCTGGGTACTCTCTGGGGTCTTTCCGGATACGCGCTATCGATCGTGCCGCGAACGCGATTCGGGTGCGATGACGACGTTCCGCAACATGTTCGTGTTCGATGCCATGCCAGGCGAGGCGCTGAGCGGACTGTCGCACGTCAACGTCAAGCTGCACGAACGGACCTTGTCCGTCGGCCTGCCGCCTTACGTGCAGGAGAACATCGAGCGGGTGCGCAAGCAGGCCGGGCTCGACGAGACGGCGGCGATCACCACGCGCCTGACGCTGATCAACAACGAGGACGAGCCGTTCGCTTACCGGGTGGCGCGTTTCGAGGAGTCTGACGAGGTCGACTGGGGCGAGCGGCAGGTGCTTGCGCCCAGCGACCGGGTTTCGCTCGACTACCCGGTCGCGCTGGCCGAGCGGGTGTTCGCCGACGGCTGGGCGCCGTTGCTGCGCATCGAGTCGTCCGGCGACTGATCGGCCCGAACTCCGGATGGCCGGAGTGCCTTATCGCGAGCAGCCGCTCGGGCGCTCGCCGGTCGGGTCCTCGTCGCGGAAGGGGTGGCAGCGGCGCGGGATCAGGCGCAGGTCGGCCATCAGGGCGCAGGCCAGCGAACGCCGGCGGCTCTCCGGGTAGAGGGCGCGATAGAGCATGACCTTGAGGGTGACGAACGCGCCCAGCACGATGCCGCCCAGCGCGATCAGGCTGCCCAGAGCGAGCGTCGAGCTGCCCGAGAGCCCCTGGCCGACCGAGCAACCCATGGCGATGATCCCGCCCGTTCCCATCAGCAGCCCGCCGGCCGAGTAGGTGGCGAACTGTGACCAGCTGCGGAACCCCTGTAGCCGGAAATGCCCGCGTGCGACGGCCCAGAAACCGGCGCCGAGGATGACGCCCAGCATCGCAACGATGCCGAAGGTGACCAGTTCCAGTGCCGGCGATTCGGCCAGTCGCAGTGCCTCGGCGGCCGGCGCGACGAAGCTCAGCGACTGGGTGCCGGTCCCCTTGGGCGGGTCGAAGGCCAGCGCCGCCTCGCTCATCAGCGCCTGCCCGGCCGCCGAGCCGGTCCACAGCCAGCCGGCGGTGATCACCAGGCCGATGCCCAGTCCGCCGATCACGTCCGCGCGACGCATGCGTCGGCCGTGATCCATCCGCCACAGCCAGGCGACCAGCCCGGCGGCCACCAGCAGCGCGGTCGCCAGGCGCCAGTGCTCCAGTGAACCGAGCGCGGTGATGCCTGCGAGCAGGGCGCCGACGTCCTGGTGCTCGATGGAGACCGCCTCGAGGCTCAGCTGCGGCCAGGCCAGCGTCTGGTCGATGAACCAGCGGCCCTCGGGCCAGTAGAGCAGGACGGCCGCCGTCAGCCCCACCACCGCGTAGGCCCACAGCGACTTCATGTCGCCCGAGCCGATGTTGACCAGCGTCTTGGTGGTGCAGCCGCCGGCCAGCACCATGCCGATGCCGAACAGGAGACCGCCGAGCAGGTAGCGCAGCCACGGGAACTCGGCGCCCCGGTAGTTGACCCGCGTCTGGTCCAGGTCGAGCACCCCGCCGGTCTCCAGCAGCGCCACGCCGATCACGGCCACCGCGATCGACAGCAGCCAGGCGCGCATGCGGCCCGGGTCGCCGGTCAGGACCCAGTCGGAGACCGCGCCCGTGTTGCAGTAGCGGGTGGCCGCGGCGATGGCGCCGAAGGCCAGCCCGACCAGCGCGGCGCCGGCGAGCAGGGTGAGCCAGGGATTGTCGAACAGCAGCGGCATGAGGCGGTCGTCGGTGAGCGAGAAGCGGATTTACCCTCATGGTAGGGGCAAACCTGCGTCAGGGCGTTGTTTTCGCCACAGAATCTCGTGATCGGGGCATAAGGTGGCCGGGCAGGCGACGAGCGAACCATCTCACGGTATCGAAGCGAAGGTTTCGAATAGTTCGACAACGTCACCGATGATCTGGTCCATACTTCGCCGCTTGCACTGTCAGTGGTAGGAGAAACGCGTGAGTCTGCTCGTCAAGGGGAAACTGCATACCGATTGGTTCGAATCCGAGTCCGAGGGCGGCGAGTTCGTCCGCAAGGAGTCGATGTTCCGACACTGGATCACCCCGGACGGTTCGCCGGGAACGAGCGGGGAGGGCGGGTTTCCGGCCGAGGCGGGGCGCTATCACCTCTACGTCTCCTACGCCTGCCCCTGGGCGCACCGCACCCTGATCTTCCGGGCGATCAAGGGGCTCGAGGATCTGATCAGCGTCGATGTGGTCCACCCGCACATGCGGGCGGAGGGCTGGCACTTCGGTGACTTCCCCGGCGCCACGCCCGACAGCCAGATGGGCGCGCACCACCTGCATCAGCTCTACACCCGGGCCGATCCCGAGGTCAGCGGCATCGTCACCGTGCCGGTGCTGTGGGACAAGCAGCGCCAGACGATCGTCAACAACGAGTCGTCCGAGATCATCCGCATGTTCAACTCGGCCTTCGACGACCTGACCGGCAACCGGCACGACTACTACCCGGCCGACCTGCAGGGTGCGATCGACGAGATCAACGCCACCGTCTACGAGAACGTCAACAACGGCGTCTACCGCGCGGGTTTCGCCACCGCGCAGGATGCCTACGAGGCGGCCTTCGATCGCCTGTTCGATGCCCTCGACGATCTGGAAGAACGCCTGTCGCGGCAGCGCTACCTGGTCGGCGAGCGGATCACCGAGGCCGACTGGCGCCTGTTCACCACCCTGGTGCGCTTCGATGCCGTCTACGTTGGCCACTTCAAGTGCAACCGGAACCGGCTGGTCGACTTCCCCAATCTCTGGGCGTTCACCCGCGAGCTCTACCAGTGGCCCGGCGTGGCCCAGACGGTGCGCCTCGACCACATCAAGCACCACTATTACGTCAGCCACGACTGGATCAACCCCACTGGCATCGTGCCGCGCGGGCCCGAGATCGCGTTCGACCGGCCCCATCACCGTGGGCTCCACCGGGACGAGCGAGAGGTGCTGCTATGAGTATCGATATCCGTGATGCCACCGTCATGGCCGAGGGTGCCGGGGCGCGGGTCAAGCGCCACCTGCCGCTGCCGGTGTTCATGAATTTCGATCCCTTCGTCATGTTCGACCACTTCGAGCTCGGGCCGGGCACGGGCTTTCCCGAGCACCCGCACCGCGGCTTCGAGGCGATCACCTACCTGTTCAGCGGCGAGATCGAGCATCGCGACAACCTCGGCAACGTCTCCAGCGTGGGGCCGGGCGGGGCGCAGCGGTTCACCGCCGGGGCCGGGATCGTCCATTCGGAGATGCCATCGGTCGAGGAAACCACCGGCGGTATCCAGCTGTGGGTGAACCTGCCGCGGCGGCTGAAGGCCATCGAGCCCGCCTACGAGGAGGCCCCGGCCGAGACGGTGCCCGAGGTGGCCTTCGAGGGCGGGTGCGAGCGGCGCATTGCCGGCGAGGGCGGACGGGTGAGCCTGAAGACCGAGGCACTGTATCGCCACGTCCTGCTCGACGCCGGCGGCCGGCACGCCATCGAGCTGCCGTCGGGGTGGCGGGCGATCATCTACCTGAAGGACGGGGCCGTGCGGATCAACGGCAAGTCGCTTTCCCCCGCGCAGGCCGCGTTTCTCGACGACGAGCCGCGAATCGAACTCGAGGCCGACGCGAGCAGCGAGGTGATGGTGGCCGCCGGGCGCCCCCATGGCGAACCGATTCGCCAGCGCGGCCCCTACGTGGATTAGCCCCCGTCCCGGCCGGGCCCGCGTTGCCGCGCTCGGGCGGACTGGGTAGCATGGCCACTTTTCTCGGACGAGACCCCATGACTCAACGCGCCATCGTCGTCGCCACCGGTGTCACCTTGATCCTCTACGCCGCCTTGCTGGTCGCGCTCGGCCTGGTGCTGGCGCCCGAGCAGGCCGAGGTCATCTTCGGTGAAGAGTGGTGGTTCGAGGACCTGAGTCCGGTCTTCTGGCTGTTGCTCGGGGCGGTGCTGTTGTTCTCCAGGCCCATCGGGCTTGGCAAGCGCATCGGCATGGCCGTGATCACCGCCGCACTCGCCGCCCGCGAGGAGGGCTGGCACAAGAAGTTCACCGCCGACAGCCTGTTCAAGTCGGACTACTACCAGATGACGAACGTGCCGATGGCCGAGAAGCTGATCGCCGGGGCGGTCGCCGTCGGTCTGACGATCACGCTGATCTGGTTGCTGGTGCTGGGCGGGCGGGAGATCGCCCGTGGTGGCTGGCGGCGCCCCTGGGGCTGGCTGGCGCTGTTCGGCGTGGCGATCTCGCCGATCCTCAAGGCCGTCGATCGCGGTCCCTCGATCCTGCGCGTGCGATTCGACATCACCCTGCCGGACAACATCGACATGGTGATGCTGTCGCTCGAGGAGGGGTTCGAGGCGGCATTGCCGCTGATCTTCCTGATCTCGCTGCTGCTCTACCGGCTCGATCGTCGCCGCACCCGATGACCCGGCCCGAGACTGAACGGCCCGTGGCCGATTTTCGTTGCGGGATTCTCGACGTGCTCGAGGCCGCGGCGCTGCACGGTGAGCAGGTCGACGTGCGTCTCGATGGCCGCTGGTGTCGCGTCCGGGTGCTCGACGTGGCGAGTGAGGGCGGCGAGGACTGGCTGGTCGGGGACGGCGGCGAGCGCATCGCGGTGCAGCTGATCGAGATGGCCTGCCCCGCGGCGGGTTGAGTCCCGTACTGGACGGAATCGGGGGCACAAAAAAACGGGGCGTGACGCCCCGTTTCTCGTTGGTCGCTGTCGAGCCGGCGTCACATGCCTTCGAACAGGATGAAGGTCCGGTTCATGTTGGTGCGATGCCAGCTGTCGTAGTGTTCGAGGTGCTTGAAGGCCTCGAGATCCTCGTTGGCGTCCATCACGTCGTCCATGGTCTCGAAATTGCGGGCCGCCTCGCCGACGGTGTTGACCAGGAAGTCGTAGTAGTCGCCCGAATCGCGACGGGCACGTTCCATGTCGCTGACCCGGCCGTGACCCGGAACGACGTGCTTCGGATCGATCTCCTCGAGTCGTTCGAACGCCTCGAGGCCGTTCTTGGGATTCGACCAGGGGTGGACACCCAGCATGCGATCGACGTAGACGAGATCACCGGTGAACGCCACATCGCTTTCCGGCAGGTAGGCCATCGCATCGCCGGGGAAGTGGGCATCGGTCAGGGAGAGCTCGATCTCGGTGCCGCCGAGGGTGATCGTCGCCGCGTCGCCTTCCAGCACCCGGTCGGCGTAGGCCGGCTCGGTACCCTCGAAACGTTCCTTCAGTGCGTCGGGAAGGCGGCCTTCCATGTGCTGGCCGGTGTATTCCTTCTGTGAATCGACGGTCTTCTCGAAGGCGATGATTTCCGCACCCTTGTCCTGGAAGTAGTCGTTGCCCAGCCAACGGTGATCCTGCACGCCGATGTTGACCACCCAGCGGATCGGCTCGTCGCTGACTTCCGCCACGGCGCGCTCGATGTGCGGGCCGCTGAAGGCACCCGGACCCGAGTCGATCAGGATGACGCCCTCGTCGGTGGCGATCACGCCGTAGTTGGCGTTCATGCCGTGGTTGTCGTAGGTGCGGGCGTCGGTGGGGCCGATGATGGCGTAGACCGAATCGGTGACCGGTTCGGCTTTCGGCTGGTAGGTGTCCTCGGCATGAGCGAAGGTCGTGGCGAGCAGGGCGAGAGCCCCGGCGATCACGGTGCTTGTGCGTTGCATGTCAATCTCCTGTGAAGGGTCGGGCGGAGTATACATGCGATAGACCGGATATTTTGAGCAGGGTTCAGCCGTGTCGAGTTCCCGCCGGTGCTAAGCTCGGACGAAGAGTGATCCTGGTTACCGGGTGGCTGTAAACGAAAAGAGGAGAGGTAGCGATGCGCTTTGTGCGGCGATTTTCCGAGCTGGGCATGCAGGATGTGGCCACGGTGGGCGGCAAGAACGCGTCGCTGGGCGAAATGGTGGCTCGGCTGGGCGAGCGCGGCGTGCGCGTTCCGAATGGCTTTGCCACCACCGCCGACGCCTATCGCCATTACCTCGAGCACAACGATCTGGCCGACCGGATCGGTGAGGTGCTCGGTTCGCTCGATACCAACGACGTCAACGCGCTCGAAAAGGCCGGACGGCAGATTCGCAGCTGGATTGCCGAGGGCGAGATGCCCGGGGATCTGGCCGAGGAGATCGTGGCTGCGTACCGGGAGCTGGGGCGCGAGTACGGCGAGAACACGGACGTGGCCGTGCGCAGTTCGGCCACCGCCGAGGACCTGCCCACCGCCTCGTTCGCCGGCCAACAGGAAAGCTACCTGAATATCGCCGGCGAGGACGCCCTGCTCGACAGCATCCGGCACGTGTTCGCCTCGTTGTTCACCGACCGGGCGATCTCCTACCGCGTGCACCAGGGCTTCGATCACATGGCCGTCGCCTTGTCGGCCGGGGTCCAGAAGATGGTGCGCTCGGACAAGGCCGCCTCGGGCGTGATGTTTTCCATCGACACCGAGTCCGGGTTCCGGGACGCGGTGTTCATCACCGCGGCCTACGGACTGGGCGAGAACGTGGTGCAGGGGGCGGTCAATCCCGACGAGTTCTATGTCTTCAAGCCCACGCTCGAGGAGGGGCTGTGCCCGATCGTCTCGCGGCAACTGGGCGAGAAGGCGATTCGCATGATCTACACCGAGGATGCCCGCCACGGGGCCTCGACCCGCAATGTCGACGTGCCGGTCGAGGACCGGCAGCGGTTCGCGATCAGCGACGAGGAGGTGCTGAGCCTGGCGCGTTTTGCCGTGGAAATCGAGCGTCACTACAGCGAGCAGGCCGGCGAATTTCGGCCCATGGACATCGAGTGGGCCAAGGACGGTGACAGCGGCGAGTTGTTCATCCTCCAGGCCCGGCCCGAGACCGTCCACTCGCAACGGGAAGCCGCCACCCACGCCACCTACCATCTCGAGGAGAGGGGCGAGGTACTCGTCGAGGGCAAGAGCGTCGGCGATCGGATCGCGACCGGGCGGGCACGGATCATCGAATCGGCGGCGGAGATGGCCAGGCTGGACGACGGCGAGATCCTGATCACCGACATGACCGACCCCGACTGGGAGCCGATCATGAAACGAGCCGGGGCGATCGTCACCAACCGCGGCGGCCGGACCTGTCACGCGGCGATCATTGCCCGTGAGCTGGGCATCCCGGCGATCGTCGGCTGTGGTGATGCCACCGAGCGGGTGCCCGACGGCGAGGAGGTGACCGTCTCCTGCGCCGAGGGCAGCGCGGGGCACGTCTATCGCGGCGTGTTGCCTTTCACGGTCGAACGGCTCGACCTGAAGGGCGCCGAGACCACGCGCACGGATCTGATGATCAATCTTGGCGACCCCGCGCAGGCCTTCCGCCTCTCCTCGCTGCCGGCCGCCGGTGTGGGGCTGGCGCGACTGGAATTCATCATCAACAACCGCATCGGTATTCACCCGCGGGCGTTGCTGGAATACGACCAGCTCGATGCCGAGACCCGGTCCGAGATCGATCGGCGCACCGTCGGGTTCGACGATCGCCGCGAGTTCTACATCCGTAAGCTCGCCGAGGGGATCGGCACCATTGCCGCGGGCTTTTTCCCGCGGCCGGTGATCGTGCGCCTGTCGGACTTCAAGTCGAACGAGTATGCCTCGATGGTGGGCGGGGCCGGGTTCGAGCCCCACGAGGAGAACCCGATGCTGGGGTTCCGCGGCGCCTCGCGCTACTACGCCGAGTCGTTCGCCGAGGCCTTCAAGCTCGAGTGCGAGGCCCTGCGGCAGGTGCGCGACGGCATGGGGCTGACCAACGCCCAGGTGATGCTGCCGTTCGTGCGCAGCGTCGAGGAGGTCGACCGGGTGTTGGCCCTGATGGCGGCGGCCGGACTCGAGCGGGGGCGGCACGATCTGAAGGTCTACCTGATGTGCGAGATTCCCGCCAACGCGCTGCTCGCCGAGGAGTTCCTCGAGCACGTCGACGGTTTTTCCATCGGTTCGAACGATCTCACGCAGCTGACCCTGGGGGTCGATCGCGACTCCTCGCTGATCGAGGGGCTGGATGAACGCAACCCGGCGGTCAAGAAGCTGATGGGCATGGCGATCGCCGCCTGCCGTGAGCGGGGCAAGTACATCGGTATCTGCGGTCAGGCCCCGTCGGATTTTCCCGAGATCAGCGAGTGGCTGGTCGAGCAGGGTATCTCTAGCCTGTCGCTCAATCCTGACAGCCTGCTGCCCATGCAGCAGACGGTGCTCGAAGCCGAGAAGCGGCTGCAGGCGTCCTAACCAGACCGGGTTGGTCCGGTTTTGCTACGCTATTGATCCCAGGCCGGCCGTGAGCCGGCCCGTCGCCACGTAAACCAAGGGGAGAGATGAGCCTGATGGGCCTGTTCGGCAAGAAGCGCAACGCGAACGACGACCGAAACGCGCAGATCCGGGGTGCGGTCGAGGCGATTCACGACCCCAACAACGACCAGACGCTGGCCGACTCGGGGGCGATCGAGCGCGTCGAGTGCAGCGACAAGGTCTGTCGAATCGATATCGTGCTCGACTACCCGGCCGGCGACTGGGAGGCCGAGCTCACCGGGCGGGTCTGCGAGGCCATCGCGGCGGTGGACGATTCGCTTGAGCCCGAGGTCACCGTGGCGTTTGTCGCCCCCGAGGGCTCGGCCATGCACGGCAAGCCGCTGCCGGGGGTGAAGAACATCATCGCCGTGGCCTCCGGCAAGGGCGGGGTGGGCAAGTCGAGCACCAGCGTCAACCTGGCCCTGGCGCTGGCGGCCGACGGCGCCCGCGTGGGGCTGCTGGACGCCGATATCTACGGCCCCAGCCAGCCGCGGATGCTGGGCACCAGCGAGAAGCCGCGACAGGTGGATGACAATTCGATGGCACCGGTCGAGGCCCAGGGGCTGCAGACCATGTCCATCGGTTACCTGGTCGACGAGGAATCGGCCATGGTCTGGCGTGGTCCGATGGTGACCTCGGCGCTGATGCAGCTGCTCAACGACACCCGCTGGGACGGGCTGGACTACCTGATCGTTGACATGCCCCCGGGGACCGGCGACGTGCAGCTGACGCTGGCGCAGAAGGTGCCGGTGGCCGGCAGCGTGATCGTGACCACGCCCCAGGACATCGCGCTGCTCGACGCGCGCAAGGCGATCAACATGTTCCGCAAGGTCAGCGTCCCCATACTCGGCGTGATCGAGAACATGGCCACGCACGTCTGTTCGAACTGCGGTCACGTCGAGGCCATCTTCGGCGAGGGCGGCGGGCAGCGCATCGCCGAGCAATATGACACCGAACTGCTCGGCCAGTTGCCGCTCAACCTGCAGATCCGCGAGGATCTGGATGCCGGCACACCCACCGTGGCGCGTGATCCGGACGGGGCGCTGGCCGCGACCTATCGCCAGGCCGCCCGACGGCTGGCCGCGTCGCTCGGACGGGCGGTGCGTGCCGAGTCGGGCGGGGCACCGGAAATCGTCATCGAGGAGTGAACCATGCTGGAAATCACCATCCCCAGCCGGGGTGTGCTGCAACTGTCACACCTCGTGCTGGACTACAACGGCACGTTGGCGCTGGACGGCGCGCTGGTCGAGGGCGTCGGCGAACGCCTGCGCGAGCTGTCGAAACACCTCGACGTGCACGTCATCACGGCGGATACCTACGGTGACGTCGAGGGGCGCCTGGCCGACCTGCCCGTGACCCTGTCGACGCTGTCCGACCACCTGCAGGACGAGGCCAAGCAGCGCTACGTGCGCACGCTCTCGGCACGCGAGTGCGTCACCATCGGCAACGGCCGCAACGATGCGCTCATGCTGGCCGAGGCGGTGCTCGGCATCGGGGTGGTCCAGTCCGAAGGCCTGTCGCGCCACGCGCTGGATGCCTCCGATGTGGTCTGCCCGGACATCACCAGCGCCCTTGATCTACTCTTGAAGCCCAAGCGGTTGATCGCGACCCTGCGAAACTGACTCCGGTCGAGATCCGTAACGGAGAGAATGGCCGTCCAGAACGACGTCGACAATCATTTCAGCCAGTGCAATCTGGTCCAGACAGAGGAGGACAAAGCATGTCTCAGGTCACATTCAAGGGCACGCCCGTCAATGTCGCCGGCTCGCTGCCATCGGTCGGCGACAAGGCACCCGCCTTCTCGCTGACCGCGAGCGATCTGTCCGACAAGGGGCTGGAGGCCTTCGCCGGCAAGAAGAAGGTGCTCAACATCTTCCCCAGCCTCGACACCGGCACCTGCGCCCAGTCGGTGCGCGAGTTCAGCCGTCGTGCCCACGAGCTCGCCGACACGGTCGTGCTCTGCATCTCCATGGACCTGCCGTTCGCCCAGAGCCGGTTCTGTGACGCCGAGGGCGTTGACAACGTGGTGACGCTGTCGGCCTTCCGCCACCCGGAATTCCTCGACGATTACGGGGTACGTATCGCCGACGGCCCGTTGGCCGGCCTGGCCGCGCGCACGGTGGTGGTGCTCGATGCGGACAATACCGTTCGCCACGTGCAACAGGTTGGCGAGATCGCCGACGAGCCGGACTACGAGGCCGCCCTTGGCGCACTCTGAATGTCAGGCAAGGGCATGCCTGACACCCGGCGAGGTGTCCGGTGACCTTCGGCCCGGTACGTGACATCCGTGTCGCCGCCGGGCCGGTCTGTTTCAGGACGAAGGAAATGACGCGATGAGCAATCGACTGGGCGTGGACCTCGGTGGCACCAAGATCGAGGTGGCGGTGCTCGACCCCGACAACCGAATTCGTTGGCGCGAGCGCGAGCCCACCCCGCAGGGCGACTATGCCGGCACGGTCGAGACGATGGCCAGGCTGATCGAGCGGGCCGAGCGCGAACGCGGGCCGGCGATCGGCATCGGGGTGGGTACGCCGGGGACGATCTCGCCACGCAGCGGCCTGATCAAGAACGCGAATTCGGTCGTGCTCAACGATCGGCCACTGAAGAGGGATCTTGAGGCGCGCCTCGGCCGTGAGGTGCTGATGGCCAACGACGCCAACTGCCTGGCGCTCTCGGAATCCGCGGACGACGGGGCCGCGGCAGGCGCGGACTCGGTCTTCGGCGTGATCCTCGGTACCGGTGTGGGTGGTGGTCTTGTCGTGGATGGTCGCGTGCTGGTCGGTCGCAACGCGATCGCCGGTGAATGGGGGCACAATCCGTTGCCCTGGGCGCAGCCCGACGAAGCCCCCGGTCCGGCGTGCTGGTGCGGGCTGAATGGCTGCATCGAGCAATGGCTGTCTGGACCGGCCTTCGAGCGCGACCACGCCGCGCGGACCGGTGAGGCCCTGAGCGGCGAGGCCATCGTCGCCCGCGCTCGGGAAGGCGACGGGGCAGCCGAGGAAAGCCTGGCGCGTTACGAGGTGCGGCTCGCCCGCGCCCTGGCCCACGTGATCAACCTCTTCGACCCGGACGTGATCGTCTTGGGTGGCGGGATGTCGAACGTCGAACGACTCTACGAGACCGTGCCCGCGTTCTGGGATGCGTTCGTGTTTTCCGATCCGATCACAACCCGCCTGGTTGCGCCACGCTTCGGTGATTCGAGCGGCGTGCGCGGGGCGGCATTCCTGGGGGATTCGATCGGGAAACGCCTGCGTTGACGCGGTTTCTGCGGTAATCCGCGGGCTCGGTGAATACTGCAGTGATCTTCTGGGTTGATAGGGGCATAAGCAGAGTCTAAATTGGATCACATGACCCGGCCTGACCTAGGGCGGTCATGCGATCTAACAATCGGAGGTTGATTGTGATGGACATTGAGCTGCAAATCGTACTGATCAGCATTCTCGCGATGATCGGCATCATCGGCATGCCGCTGTACGCGTTCTGGATGCTCTGGAAGAAGTCCGGAGAGTCCAAGCATTCCCAGGAAGAGCGGCAACACCAGCAACAGCACAGCTGACCCGAAAACACCGCCCCGGCGGCCCACCAGGCCGCCGGGTGACGATCCCGATCCATTCCCGTCTCAACCCACAAAGGCCGGCGCCTTGAAGCGCCGGCCTTTATGTTTGGATCGGGAGTGATACATGAATTGGAGCCGCTCAAGGCGCGCTTCAGCGGCATGCCATTCGTGCAGGGTTTCCCTAGCCAAGCTAAGGGTCACGTCGACACTCTGCGCTAGACTCGTCTGATCGGGTATTCCGCATCAACAGGTGGATCGGTGGTGGGGAGCGTCAAAACCGGCCCACGGGCCGAGCACCAGCATAGGCCGGAGCCGTCCAGGAGAGGCTCCCGGTCTCTTCATGCCCGCGTCAAGCTCATGCTCGCGCCACTCGCGGCGGGCCTCGTGGTCACCGGCGTGCTGATGGCGACGATCTGGGTGGTCGAGCGACAGTTGACCACGGCCGTGCTGCAGGCCGACCTCGATGATCTCGCCCAGGTTCGCACCCGCATCGAATCCCAGCTCAACCAGGCCTCGAATGTCTCCGACGGGGTGGGGGCGATGATCGAGGTCAACCGCGGACTCGACCTTGCCAGCCTGCGCCCCGTCGCCGAGCGGATGCTCGAACGTACCCCCGTGATCCGTTCGGTCGCCCTCGCGCCGGACAACGTGATCGAGGCCAGTATTCCGCTGGAAGGCAACGAGGAGGCCATCGGTGTCGATCTGGCCGCTCACCCGGTTCAGGGCAGCTCCCTCAGACGCGCGATGGTGACCGGGAAGCCGGTGCTCGGTGGCCCTTACGAACTGGTGCAAGGTGGCTACGCGGTCATCCACCGAGTGCCGGTTTCGTTCGATCGCGATGGTGATGACGAGGAGGAGTACTGGGGTGTGGTCTCTACGCCGATCGATGTCATGCGCCTGTTCGAGGCGGCAGGCGTGGCAGAGCGGATCCGCCAAGGCAGTCTGGCCGTTCGGGGCATGGAGGGCCTCGGGGAGGATGGCGCCGTGTTTCTCGGTCGCCCCCAGCTGTTCGACGAACGCGAAGCTCTGAAAACCCCCGTGATTGCTCTGGATGGGCGCTGGCAGCTTGCCATGGAGCCTAGTCAGCCGCCGGCGACGGTGACCTGGATCACGCGGGTGGCGGAGTTCCTGGCCTTGCTTGCGGGACTGCTCGTGATATGGCTTGCTGTTCGCTGGCAGGCGCAGCAATACGCCCTGATCGATTCCGAGCGGCTGCTGCGTGATGTCACCTCGAACGTGAGTGATGTGGTGTTCCGCACCGACCCGGCTGGCCGGTTGATGTACGTCAGTCCGGCCTACGAACGCCTGGTCGGTCGCTCGGTACACGGCTTGGTCGGGGCCGCGTGGCTGAATCTGTTTCCCGAAAAAGAGCGCCGTCGTATCCGTGAGGCCGCCGAGCGCATGCAACCTGCGGGCGGGGTGATCGGCGACCCGCAGGGTGGTGGGCGCGTGGTGTTGACGACACGATTGGTACGCGCTGATAACACCGAGGTGCCGGTGGAGGTGCGTGTCGAAGCGGTCAGCGCCTCGGGACGAGGACAGTCGGGGCTGATCGGTACCCTGATCGACCTCACCGAGCGCCAGGCCTTCGAGCAATTGGAGGGATTGACCACGGCGGTGTTCGAGGGCGCTGGCGATGGGATTGTCATTCTCGACCGGCATCGGCGGGTACTGGCGGTCAACCCCTCGTTCGAGCGCCTGGTGGGAAAGTCGTCCAGGGATCTGGTCGGCGAACGTCTCGTCACCCCGGAGGTGATCGACCGCAGCCGATCGCGGCTGAAGGCCTGTGTGCACGGGCTTCGCCAGCGGGGGCGCTGGACCGAGGAGTTGGCCTGCCGGCTGCCGGATGGTCGGGAACGCGTCCTGTGCTGGTCGGTCGATCTGGTCCGCGACGACCGGCGTCGCGTTAGCCGTTACGTGGCGGTGATCAGCGATGTCACCATGCGCCACCGTCGCATGCAGGCGATGCACCGTCGTGCGCTCCACGATCCGTTGACCGATACGCTGAACCGCGCCGGCCTCGAGGAACGTTTCGAACAGGCACGTCGGCATGCGCTGCGGGAGGGCGCGGGAATCGCCCTGGCATTCGTCGATCTCAACGGTTTCAAGCCGATCAACGACACCCTGGGACACCAGGTGGGCGACGAGGTATTGCGAGAAGTGGCTCGGCGGTTGTCGGAAGTCGGTCGCCGCGAGGACATCGTGGCCCGCCTCGGTGGTGACGAGTTCGTGGTGGCCTTCTACGGCGTTCGCGATCGTGCGGACTTGACCAGGCTGGGTGACAGTCTGCTCGACAGCCTGCACAAGCCCATGGTGCTCGCCGGCACCACTCAACTCGTCCATGTCCGGGCATCGATCGGGTTCGCCCGCTTCCCCGTGGATGCCGACACCCTCGACGGTCTCATGCGCCGGGCCGACGCGGCGATGTACCGGGCCAAGAAACTGAGGGACGACACGGTGGTGTTCTACGGCGACCTTACCCCTGATCGGCCGTTCACAACATGAATCAAATGCAAGTAAATACGGAGTAAGGCGACAGGAAACGCATGTTGGGTTCCGTTAGGGTGGCATGACACCCATCACGAGAGGACAGCGACATGCCCGCCCCGACCCCAGTTTCCGCTTCGCCCGTCACCCATACCCTGGGCTTTCCCCGCATCGGCCGGGATCGTGCCCTCAAGTGGGCACTCGAACGTCACTGGCGCGGGGAAATCGATTCGGCGGCCTTGCGGGAGACCGGCGATCGTATCCGTCGCGAGTCGCGCGAGTCGCACCGCGAGGCGGGCGTCACTCGGCCTGCCTGCGGCGATTTCACCTTTTACGACGGCATGGCCGACCTCTGCCTGCTCTTTGGCCAGGCGCCGTCACGTTTCGGCGACCTGCGCAACGATCTCGATTCGCTGTTTGCCCTGGCCCGTGGTGTCCGCGACGAGCGTGGTTCGCTGGCACCGCTGGCGATGACCAAGTGGTTCGATACCAACTACCACTACCTGGTGCCCGAGCTGGACGCGGCCCGTCCGTTCCGGGTCGACGCCGAACGGCTGCTGGCCGACATCCGCGAATCGCTGCGCGACGACCCGGCGAGCAAGCCGGTGCTGATCGGCCCGCTGACCTTCCTGTGGCTCAGTGGTGGCGTCAGTTGCGAGGCCCGCCTGCGCCGGGCACCGGCGCTTGCCGACGCGTACGCCGCGTTGCTCAGCGACATCGCGGGGCTGGGGGCCGAGTGGGTCCAGATCGACGAGCCCATCCTCGGGCTCGATCTGCCAGCGGAATGGCTGGCGGCGTTCGAGCCCGTCTATCACCGGATGAAGACGCCCGGCTTGCGCCTGTTGCTGGCCACCTATTTCGCGCCGATCGACGGACGGGTCTCGCTGCTTGCCGGTCTGCCCGTCGACGGGGTGCACGTGGATGCCGCCTCGGGTGGCGATCTCTCGGCCCTTGCCGACCGGCTACCGGCATTCAAGGTGTTGTCGGCCGGCGTGCTGGACGGTCGATCCATCTGGCGTGCCGACCTGGACGCGCTGCTCGATCGGCTCGAGCCGCTTTATCGCCGACTGGGCGAGCGCCTCTGGCTCGCACCCAGCTGCTCGCTGCTGCACCTGCCGCTCGATGCCGGCGAGGAGGGCACCGGGTCGGCCGATCTGCCGCCGGCCGTGCTTGAGAACCTGAGCTTTGCCACGCAGAAGCTCGAGGAACTGCGGCTGCTGGCCCGCGGGCTTGTCGACGGGCGCGCGGGCATTGCCAACGAGATCGAGGCCGCCACCGCGGCCCGACAGCGACTCGAGGAATTGCCGGGCCGTCGGGATCCAGCCAGACGCGAGCGGCTGGTCCAATCCCTGGCCGACGAGCCGGCCCGCGCGCACCCCTACACGGCAAGGGCGCCCGCCCAACGGGCCCGGCTTGACCTGCCACCGTTCCCGACCACGACCATCGGTTCGTTCCCGCAGACCGACTCGATCCGGGCGAGCCGTCGCGCTCATCGTCGCGGGGAGATCGACACGGCCACTTACGAGCAGGCGATGCGCGCGGCGATCGCCGAGGCGGTCGCCGAGCAGGAGGCACTCGGACTGGACCTCCTGGTGCATGGTGAGCCGGAGCGCAACGACATGGTCGAATACTTCGGTCAGCAGCTCGAGGGATTCGCCTTCACCCGGTCCGGCTGGGTTCAGTCCTACGGGTCGCGCTGCGTCAAGCCGCCGATCATCTGGGGCGACGTGGCCCGTCCGCAGCCGCTGACCGTGGCCTGGAGCCGCTATGCCCAGTCGCTCACCGACCTGCCCGTGAAGGGCATGCTGACCGGCCCGGTGACGATGCTGTCCTGGTCGTTCGTCCGCGACGATCTGTCCCGCGAGCAGGTCACCTACCAGCTGGCCGCGGTGCTGCGCGAGGAGGTCGCGGATCTGTGTGCCTCCGGTATCGCCGCGATCCAGGTCGACGAGCCGGCCTTCCGCGAGGGGCTGCCCCTGCGCCGTGCCGGCTGGGCCGGCTACCTCGACTGGGCCGTGCGGGCCTTTCGTTTCGCCACGTCGGTGGCACCCGACGACGTCCAGATCCACACCCACATGTGCTATAGCGAGTTCAACGACATCATCGAGTCGATTGCCGCACTGGACGCCGACGTGATCACCATCGAGACGACCCGCTCGAACATGAAGCTGCTGGATGCCTTCGCCGAGTTCGAGTACCCCAACGAGATCGGGCCGGGGGTCTGGGACATCCATTCGCCGCTGGTGCCGAGCGTGGACGAGATCGTCGATCGGCTCGAACTGGCATTGGAGAAGGTGCCGGCCGACCGGCTGTGGGTGAACCCGGACTGCGGCCTCAAGACGCGCGGCTGGGAGGAAGTGCGTGCCGGGTTGCGCAACCTGGTGGCCGCGGCGGGTGAGCTCCGTGCGCGCCACGCTCGAAAACGCGCCGGCTAGCGGGTCTACACTTGCCGGGTCCCGCCACACCCGGAGCCCGAGCGTGAAACGAGTCCTGGCCGCGCTGGCCGCCACGAGCGTCACCCTGCTCAACCTGACGGCCTGTTCGGGGGCGAGGGTCCTCGAGTCGCTCGCACCGAGCGAGTCGGTGGTCGTGACCCGGGACGTCGTATTCGATGCCGAGCGCACGTTGTCGCTGGACATCTACCGTCCCGTGGACGCGACGGGCGCCCCGGTGGTGGTGTTCTTCTGGGGCGGGAGCTGGCAGTCGGGGGATCGCTCCACCTACGGGTTCCTGGGACGGACGCTGGCCGCACGCGGGCTGGTGGTGATGATTCCCGACTACCGTGTCTATCCCGAGGTGACGTACCCGGCGTTCCTGTACGACTCGGCCCGGGCCGTGGCCTGGGCGCGCACGCATGCCGCTGACTACGGTGCCGATCCGGCGCGGCTCGCGTTGCTCGGTCACTCCGCCGGTGCCTACAACGCGGCCATGCTGGTCACCGATGCGCGTTATCTCGAGGCCGTCGGCGGCCGTCGCGACTGGATCGCCTCCTGGGCGGGGCTCGCGGGGCCCTACGATTTCCTGCCGTTGCAAGACGCCACGCTGGAGCGGATCTTCGCCCCCGCCGACCCGCTGGACTCCAGTCAGCCCGTCCATTGGGTCGACGGCGACGTGCCGCCGACCTTGCTGGTCGTGAGCCGGGACGATCCCGTGGTCGACCCGCGCAACAGCGAACGCCTGGCCCACCGGCTCGAGGAGGCGGGCGTGCCGGTGGAATTGCTGCGGGTGGACAACCTGCGGCACGCCGGTTTGGTGGTGAGCCTGTCGAACGTGTTTCCGTTCGGCGACGAGGTGCTCTCGACCGTCTCGGCGTTCCTCGCGGGGGCGCCCGCAGCGCGGGCCACGCGGGCCGGGGTTGACTGAAGGCCGGCAGTGGGGGCGACCCGTGGTGTCAGGTGTTCTCGTCGGGGCGGTCGGCCCGCCGCAAGTCGCCGACGGCCCGAATACGCTCGCGGCGCAGGGCCTCGCCCAGGGCCTTGCCCCGTAGGCCTTTATCGAGGAGTGGCTGGGGCGAGATGGCGGCCACCGCGGTGCGCACCCGGCGCAGCCAGTCGCCCTCCGGGTAGTCGACCGCTTCCTTGCCCGGCTTGCCGCGCGAGTCGGCATGGCAGACGGTCAGGATGTCCTCGAAGCGTTCGGGACGGCGCAGGGCGTCGAGCTCATCGAGCAGGTCGACCAGCGTGGTGTCGCGCATCTCCAGCGCCCGGTGGATCCGTCCGTGCTGGGCGGTGACCGTGAGCGCCAGCTCGCGAACGGCCTTGGAGGTGCGCAGGCGTTCGCACAGTGCCCGGGCGGGCTCGACGCCGCGCCGCTCGTGGCCGATGTGGCGCGGCCACTCCTCGTGCGGGGTCAGTGCCTTGCCAAGGTCGTGGCAGACGGCGGCGAAGCGTACACCGATCGACTCGCTCAACCCGGCGGCGGCATCCAGTACCAGCAGGGTATGGATGCCGGTGTCCACCTCGGGGTGGTATTCCTCGGGCTGGGGAACGCCGAACAGCGCCTCCACCTCGGGGAAGGTCTCGGCCAGGGCATCGACCTCATGAAGCACGGCGAAGTAGCGCGAGGGGCGTTCGCTGCCCAGTGCCTTGACCGTTTCCGCCCAGACCCGTTCGGGGACCAGGTCGCCGAGCTCGCCGCTGGCGGCCATGCGTCGCATCAGCTCGGCGGTGGCCTCGGCCACCTCGAAGCCATGCGCCCCCAGCTGGGCGGCGAAACGCGCCACGCGCAGCACGCGCAAGGGGTCCTCGACGAAGGCCGGGCCGACGTGGCGCAGGCGACGTGCCTCAAGGTCCTCCCGACCGCCGAAGGGGTCGACCAGGCCGCCGTCTTCCCGCATGGCCATGGCATTGATGGTCAGGTCGCGGCGGGCGAGGTCGTCCTCGAGTGTCACCTCGGGGGCGGCGTGTACCGCGAACCCGTGGTAGCCCCGGCCCTGCTTGCGCTCGGTGCGGGCCAGGGCGTATTCCTCGCCGGTGTGCGGGTGAAGAAACACCGGGAAGTCCGCGCCCACTTGCCTGAACCCGCGCGCGAGCATCTGCTCCGGTGTGGCGCCGACCACGACCCAGTCGCGGTCGACGACCTCGCGACCCAGCAATCGATCGCGTACCGCGCCGCCGACGATGTAGCACTCCAGGTTGTCGGTTACCGCATCGGCCATGGAATCTCCCGGCAATTGACTCGGATTTGGGTGGGAAAGCCCGCTTTATCGTAATGGTTGGCGGCGGTAGACTAGCGGCCAGTCGATAACGTTTCGGACGCTCCGCCATGAACGCAAACCCCTATCTTGAGGCATTGCAGAGCCAGTCGCCACGTTTCGAGTCCACGCTGCGCAGCATCGGGCTGGTCGCGGCGACCGAGGCTACCGTGCTGATCACGGGTGAAACCGGCACCGGCAAGGAGCTGGCGGCCCGCGCCATCCACGCCGGCTCGCCGCGTGCCGACCGGCCGCTGGTGACCGTCAACTGCGCCACCATTCCGGATGAGCTGGCCGAGTCGACCCTGTTCGGTCATCGCCGCGGTGCCTTCACCGGGGCGCTCGCCGACCAGGCCGGCCTGGTGGACCAGGCCGACGGCGGTACGCTGTTCCTCGACGAGCTGGGCGAGCTGCCGCTGGCGCTGCAGGCAAAACTGCTGCGCCTGCTGGAGAACGGCGAGACCCGGGCGGTGGGCGAGACGGGCACCCGTCGGGTCGATCTGCGGGTGGTCGCGGCAACGCACCGGGATCTTGCCACGATGGTCGACGCCGGTGAATTCCGCGCCGACCTGTATTTCCGACTGGCCGGCGTGCCGATCGAGCTGTTGCCGTTGCGCGATCGCCAGGGCGACGTCGACTGGCTGTTCACTCGTTTCCTGGAAGAGAATGCCGCCCGCAACGGCGTGGCGATACCGCGTCTGACCGCGCGAGCCACCGGCGTGCTGCGTCGGTACCGCTGGCCGGGCAACGTGCGCGAACTCAAGCAGTTGGCCGAGCGGCTGGTGATCTTCCATGCCGGCAGCGTGGTCGACGTCGAGGCTCTGCCGCCGGTGATGCGTTCGGCCGAACAGAGCGAACGCGGCGGCCCGATTGCCCCGGGCTTTCTGCTGCCAGAGGACGGCGTTGATCTCGAGGCGGTGGAGAGCGACCTGCTGCGTCAGGCCCTGGTCCGTACCGGTGGCAACAAGTCGCGTGCCGCGCGGCTGCTCAACCTCAGCCGTGACACCTTCCTCTACCGGTTGAAGAAGTTCGCCATCGAGTAGGCTGGGCGAACGCCTCGGTAGCTAGCCTTTCAGGCCCCGTTTCGGGATTGCCCGGAACGGGGCCTTTTGTCTAAATGTTCCAGAGCCCCACCAAAAAAACGGCAGCCAAACGGCTGCCGCAAGGCCACGCCGCGGCGTGGCAGTCTGGAGAAGGAAAGGATTCAGAACTTGGCGGTCAGGCGTGCCCAGACCGTGCGGCCCGGTTCGTTGATCCGTGCGGTCGGGTCGCCGAACGTGCCGGCGTAGGCGCGGTTGACGTGCTCGCTGTAGGTCCGGTCGAACAGGTTTTCCACCCCGGCCCGGACCTGCCAGTTGGCACCGATTCGATAGGCGGTGTGCAGGTCCACCACGCCGTAGCCCGCCGTCTCACGGGTATCCAGGCCGCTGGCCGTATCCAGGTGCGTGGCCCCGTCGGCCCAGCGCAGGTTCACCCCACCACTGAGATCGGCGTATTCCGCCTCCAGGCCGAGGCTCCCCGACAACGGCGGGATCTGGGGCAGGTTGCGCGAATCGTCGGTGTTCCGGCCGCGTGTGTAGGCGATCTGCCCGTGGGCGCTGAGCCAGTCGGTGACCGCCTGGCGCAGGTCGATCTCGGCGCCGTAGAGACGCGCATCGACGTTGCGGTAGCTGGTCGAATCGTCCGGCAATCCGTTGATGCCACCGCGATCCTGCAGGATGAAGTCGCTTACCTGATCGACAAACACCGTCGCCTGCGCGAATCGCTCGTCGGTCTGCCAGGTCAGCCCGGCGTCCAGCTGGTGGTGAATCTCGGGGTCGAGGTCCGGGTTGCCGACCTTGGCGAGTCCGCCGGTCAGCACGTAGCGCTGGGTGAGGTTGGGCGCCACCGCCGTGCGGCTGAGGCCGACGTTGCCGGAGAGGTGGCGATCGAAGCGATGGGTGTAGCGCAGCAGGCCGCTCACCTCGGTGTCATTTTTCGTTTCGCCGGCCGATTCGCGGATGCCGGCGGGCACCATCATGTTCGTGGCGATGCTCTTGTCGAGGGCCGTATCGATCTCGGATTCGAATCGATCGATGCGCGCAGCGATGCGCAGGCCGTCGGTATCGCCGATCGCCCAGTCGGCCTCGACGAAGGCGCCGAACCGGTCGGCCTGACCGTCCGGCCACTGGCGGAAGGCCAGCATTTCGGTCATCGCGTTCCGGGCCAGGGCATCCTGTTCGACACGTTCCAGGTCCAGACCATACTCGAGACCCACGTTGCCGGGATTCGATTCGAGGGTCAGCCTCGCGGTGCTGGTGTGCGATTCGGCCGGGGCCTCCATGGGCATGGGGGCAGTCCGGTCTCGCAAGCTGAAGTTGTCCATCAGGTGGTCGACGTTGGCTCGAGAGAGCTCGAGCCGCAGGCTGTCGACGGGGCCGGACAGGTCGCCCAGGCGGCCGTCGAGGCGGTAGATCGTGGCGTCGTCGTAGACCGAATCCATGCCGGCGCCGGCGTAGCGGGTGTCGAGCATGCGGTTGCGGTCGACGGAAACCTCGATGCCGGTCTCGCCGCTGACCCGGTAGCCGCCGATTATGGTGCCGCTGCGCTGCTTGTAGGACGACGGCACCTCGTCTCCGTCGCCGTCCTCGTAGTTGTCGCCGTTGGCGATCTGGCCGATCACGCGTCCGTAGGCGTTGCCGTTGCTGATCAGCACATCGGCGCTGCTCTGATCGGTCAGGCCGTTGCTGCTGGTGGCAAACCCGAACCGCGACTGCAGGCCGGGCTCGGCGGCACGCTCGAAGGTATTGCGCGTGAGCTCGATGCTGCCGCCGCTGCCTCCCGGCCCCCGGGTCAGCGTGGTCACGCCCTTGCGGACCTCGACCTCGTCGTAGCCGGACAGGTTGCCGAAACTGGTGGGCGGGTCCATGCGATTCGGGCAGGCGTTGGCGATGCCGGCGCCGTCGAGCAGCACGTTGAGCTGATGCTCGCGCTGGCCGCGGATGATCGGGTCGAGGCCGTGCCCCGACATGCGACCCGCCGTCACGCCGCTGATCTCGCGCAGCACCTCGGCGAGATCGGCACGCGGTGCGGTTTCCTCGCCCGTCAGGGTCACCGGCTGGTGGATGGCAACCGGCTCCGGCGCGGTGATCAGGATCGTGTCGAGTCCCTCGGCGAACGCGGTCGGGCTGATGCCCGTCAGGCCGGCAAGGATCGATGCCTGCAGGCGGTGGCGTGGATGGAGCGAGCGGCTGACTGTCATGCGGTGGTCATCCCTGGATGTTTTGTTAGACGGGTTATCGTTCTGACCGCCGTGTGTTGCAGAAAGCGGGCCAGCGCCAAGTGTCTGATTCTTCAAATGCGTCGTCGGCGGGACCGGGCCAGATGACCCGGTCGATGGGGCATATGCCGCAGTCGGCCTGTCGAGGGAATCGAGAAGGCGGGCGGTTTGTGCCAGAATCGCGGGCCTGTTCATTCGCTCAACCGGATCGGGGCCGCGCGGCCCCGGCCTGACCCCAAGGAGTCGCCCATGGAAATTCGGCAGGATCGGCGCTACGGCGAAACCCACGAGTGGTACCGCGTCGAGGACGACGTGATCACGGTGGGGGTGACCGAGCAGGGGCAGGAGATGTTGGGCGACGTGGTCTTTGCCGACCTGCCGGACGTGGGGCAGGCGGTTTCCGAGGGTGCACCCTGCGCCACGCTCGAGTCGGTCAAGGCCGCCTCCGACGTGTTGTGCCCGGTCGACGGCGAGGTGCTCGAGATCAACGAGGCGCTGGAGGACAGCCCCGAACTGATCAACGACGACCCGCTCGACGAGGGCTGGATCGTGAGGATCCGCATGGAAGGCGAGCCGGCCGAGTGGATGAGCCCGGACGAGTACGGCCGGATGCTCGAGGCGACCGACTGAACACCGTCGATTTGGGTGCCGGCGGCCCGCCCTGAGTGGTACCGCCGGCGCCGTCCCGGGAGACGATTCCATGGCATCCGAACAGAACTACGGCCTGCGGCGCGTCTGGTACGCCCTGCGTTACTCCCTGCAGGGGCTGCGAGCGGCGTGGCGCAAGGAAGAAGCGTTTCGCCAGGAGGTCGTGGTCGTGCTGCTGGCCGTCCCGGTTGCCTGGTATGTCGGCGAGAGCGCCCTCGAGCGGGCCATCCTGATCGCGGTGGTGCTTCAGGTGCTGCTGGTGGAACTCCTCAACACCGGGATCGAGGCGGTGGTCGATCGCATCGGGGCCGACCCGCACAAGCTTTCCGGGCGCGCCAAGGACGTCGGGTCGGCCGCGGTGCTGATTGCAATTCTCATCGCCGCGGTGGTCTGGGGCCTGTTGCTGTTCGACTGACAACGGCCTGGTTCGGCGCGAGTGGCCCGGGAGACCCCTGTAGGCACTAGCGTTCGGAGATACGGGCCAGCCGGTTGAGCAGGAAGAACACCACCGGCCAGGCCGCCAGATTGCTGAGCGCTCGGGACAGATAGGTAGCCATCGATACCAGGTCGGTGGCGACCCCCTCCACCCATAGGGCGACCATCAGGTAGACCAGGGTGAACCCGGCGATCACCAGCGCCTGAGAGAGCAGGGGGGCGACCCCGATTCGTTGTCGCAAGGACAGTACGAGGAAGGTGGTCATCGTGAAAAGCAGCGCGTTGAGTCCCAGCAGGCCGTTGGTGGCCACGTCCAGCATCAGGCCCGCGATCCAGGCATAGATCAGCCCCGCCTGGGCCGGACGGTAGAGCGACCAGAAGATCACCGTCAGCAACAGCCATTGCGGGTTGTGTACCTGCATCGCCGCCGGCAGCGGCAGCAGGGTCAACGCCAGCGCGACGAGACTGGTGAGGATGATGGCGAACCAGCTGGTGGTCATTGCCGGTCTCCGTTGCTCGCACCGGGCTCGTTGGCCGCGGCCGGTGCGCCGCCGTCATGGTTTTCCAGGGGCGACATGGGCGGGCGATCCAGCACGGTTTCGGTGTCCTGGCCCTCGCGGGGCGGTGCGTCGGGCGCCTCGGTGATCACCAGGACGTGGTCGAGCCGTTCGAGGTCGGCGACCGGCTCGGCGATCACGCGAATGAAGCCCTGCGCCTCGTCCGTCTCGATATCGGTGATCCGCGCGACCGGGTAGCCGCGCGGGAAGGCGGTGTCGATGCCGGAGGTGGTCAGCAGGTCGCCGGTCTCGATGTCGGTGCGTTCGGGGACCCGTTCGATGATCAGCTGCCGGTCGCCGGTCCCGCGCAGCAGGGCGTTGCGGCCGGTGTCGCCGAGAATGACCGAGAGCATGTGGTCGCGCGAGGTCAGCTGGATGACGGTCGCACCAAAGCGGGTGCTGCGCAGGACCTGGCCGACCACCCCAGAGGCGTCGATGACCGGATCGCCGGGGCGCACGTCATCGTCGAAGCCACGCCCGATCGTGAAGAGGTTGCCCTGCGGGCTCGGCGGGTGACCTACGCGCCGGGCGAGCAATACCCCGGGGATGGTGCTGGCCTGGCCGTCGAGCATGGCGCGAAGATCGTCCACCTCGCGTTGCAGGGCGACGAAGCGCTGCATCTGGCCGCGCAGCAGCGTGTTCTCCTCGCGCAGGCGATCGACCTCGGCCTGCAGCTCCCGGCGTTCCACGAACCACTGGCCAACGCCGCGGACCATGACGACCGGCTGATGGAGGGTCTTGATGACGCCGTCGGTGGCGCCACCGAGCCCTTGGTCGAGCTGACCCACCCAGCGGGTGCCGACCCGGTCGAGACTCATCAGGGCGATCGAGATCACCACCAGTACCAGGAGCAGGTTGAGTCCGGGGCGGTGGGAGTCGAAAAGCGCCATGACCGGCGCCGTTACTCGTCAGCGAAGAGGGTGTTGTTGCGCTGGTCGATCAGCTCGAGGACCTTGCCGCCGCCGCGCGCCACGCAGGTCAGCGGGTTTTCGGCGACCACGACAGGGAGGCCGGTCTCTTCCATGATCAGCTTGTCCAGGTCGCGGAGCAGGGCCCCGCCACCGGTCAGCACGATGCCGCGCTCGGCGATGTCCGAGCCGAGTTCCGGCGGTGTCTGCTCGAGGGCGGCCCGCACGGCCTGAACGATGCCGAACAGCGGTTCCTGCAGCGCCTCGAGGATCTCGTTGGAGTTGAGGGTGAAGCTGCGCGGCACGCCTTCGGCCAGGTTGCGGCCCTTGACGTCGATCTCGCGCAGTTCCTTGCCCGGGTAGGCCGAGCCGATCTCCTTCTTGATCCGTTCGGCGGTCGCCTCGCCGATCAGGATCCCGTAATGACGACGGACGAAGGCGATGATCGCCTCGTCGAACTTGTCACCACCGATGCGCACAGACGACGAATAGACGATGCCGTCGAGCGAGATGACGCCCACCTCGGAGGTGCCGCCGCCGATGTCGACCACCATCGAGCCGCGCGGCTCGTCGACGTCGACGCCGGCCCCGATGGCGGCGGCCATCGGCTCCTCGATGATGAAGGCGCGGCGCGCACCGGCGGAAAGTACCGATTCGCGGATCGCGCGGCGTTCGACCTGGGTCGCGCCCACCGGCACGCAGACGAGCACACGCGGGCTGGGGCGGAACCAGTGCGAGGAGTGCACCTTCTTGATGAAGTGCTGCAGCATCTTCTCGGTGACGTGGAAGTCGGCGATCACCCCATCACGCAGCGGGCGCACGGCGTGGATCGACTTCGGCGTGCGACCGACCATCTGCTTGGCCTCGTTGCCGTAGGCCTGGATGACGGTCTGGCCGCCGTCGTTCCGCAGGGCCACCACCGAGGGCTCGTCAAGCACGATGCCCTTGCCGGAGACGTAGATCAGGGTGTTGGCCGTACCCAGGTCGATGGAAAGATCGGTGGAGAAGATGCCGCGGAAGCCTTTGAACATGAGGGATATAACCGAGTGATGTCTGCTGTATGTGGTCGGGCCGATGGGCGGCCCGTGGTCGCGCTGCCGTTGTGAGGCGGCAGCGCCTGAGTCCTTTCCCGTTCACGCGGCGCGCGCTACCCGTCTTGCAGGCGGGCAGCCTGCCCCGGAAATGCGGTGCGAAACCCGCGCCCGGACGCCGCGAAAAATAAGCGGTTACGGTAGCAACAAGCACGCTGTCAGGCAAGCGTCGGACTCGGCAGGCAGGCACGGCTATGATAGGCTTCGCGCCGGATTTCCGCTCGCCGGTGCGCGCGCGTTTCGACCGCCGACTTGGCGGTGGGTTCCCGCCGGTGGCCTGACCGTTCGGGCGTGCCCGGCATAATCAACCTTAAGTTCCTCGAGGGGTGACGACCATGTCGTTGACCAATGACCAGCTGCAAACGGTGGCGCATCTCGCCCGTATCGCCGTCGAGCCGGAATGGGCCGAGGCGCTGCGCTCGGACATCAACGGGATTCTCGAGCAGGCCGAGCGCCTCGACGACCCGCGACTCAACGATCTCGAGCCCATGGCCCACCCGCTCGACCAGGTCCAGCGCCTGCGCGCCGATACGGTCACCGAGACCGACCAGCGCGAGGCGCTGATGGCCGGAGCGCCGGCACAGGAAAAGGGCCTGTTCCTGGTGCCCAAGGTCATCGAGTAACCACAGTCCTCGTCCCGGCGGCGCCCGCTCGGCCACCTGCCGGCCCCCGCCTGATCGACGCCTACATTGCCTGCAAGGGGAATATCTTTCGTGTCCACCAGTGAGACTTCGCAGCGCGGCGGGGATGCCGCCCTGATCAATGCCTCGATCGCCGAGTTGCGAGCGGGCCTGACGGCCGGCGAGTTCGGCGCCGCCGATCTGGCCGCGGCCTTCGGCCGGCGCATCGAGACCATCGACCCGTCGCTCAACAGCCTGGTCAGCCGGGTCGAACCGGTGCAACCGACCTCCGCCAGCGGTCGGCTCGCCGGCATTCCCTACGTGCACAAGGACATCTTCTGCGCGAAGGGGACTCGCACCACCTGCGGATCTCGGATGCTCGCCGACTGGGTCGCGCCTTACGACTCGACGGTCCACGAACGGCTGACCGTGAGCGGGGCGGTGCTGCTGGGCAAGGCCAACATGGACGAGTTCGCCATGGGCTCGTCCAACGAGAACAGCCATTTCGGCGCGGTGGCCAATCCCTGGGATGCGAACGCCGTGCCGGGCGGTTCCTCGGGTGGTTCGGCCGCCGCGGTCGCCGCTCGCCTGGTGCCGTTCGCCACCGGCACCGACACCGGCGGCTCGATCCGCCAGCCGGCTGCCTTCTGCGGGGTCACCGGCATCAAGCCCACCTACGGGCGCGTGTCGCGCTACGGCATGATCGCCTATGCCTCGAGCTTCGATCAGGGCGGAGTGATCGCGAAGTCTGCCGAGGATTGCGCGCTGGTGCTCGGCGAGATGGCCGGTTTCGATCACCGGGATTCCACCTCCGCCGACCGGGAGGTGCCCGATTACGTCGCGGGGCTGAACGGCTCGATCGCCGGCCTGCGTGTCGGTGTCCCGAAGCAGTGGTTTTCCGAGGCGCTGGACCCGGCGGTGGGGGATGCCGTCTCCGCGGCGATCGACGAGTTGCGCGCCGCCGGTGCACAGACCGTCGAGATCGACCTGCCGGATGCCGACATCGCCCTGGCCGCCTACTACCTGCTCGCGCCGGCCGAGGCGTCCTCGAACCTGTCGCGCTTCGACGGCGTGCGTTTCGGCTACCGCTGCGAGGGGCCGAAGAACCTGCAGGATCTCTACGAGCGCAGTCGTTCGGAAGGTTTCGGCGCCGAAGTCAAGCGCCGCATCCTGGTGGGCACCTACGCGCTCTCCGCAGGGTACTACGATGCCTTCTATCGCCGCGCGCAGAAGGCCCGCCGGCTGGTGACCGATCACTTCAAGCGTGCCTTCGAGCAGTGCGACGTGATCGCCG
>NZ_JBKHFB010000014.1:0-39439 GCF_046540515.1 Guyparkeria sp. | reverse complement strand
CGGCTGGTGACCGATCACTTCAAGCGTGCCTTCGAGCAGTGCGACGTGATCGCCGGGCCGGTCACGCCCACGCCGGCCTTCGATCGCGGCGCGCATAGCGGTGATCCGGCCAAGATGTACCTCGAGGACATCTTCACCATCCCCGTGAACCTCGCCGGCCTGCCGGGCATGTCGGTGCCGGCGGGCTTCGTCGGCGGGCGCCCTGTGGGCCTGCAGCTGATCGGCCGCCATTTCGACGAGGCCGGGCTGCTCAACGTCGCCCACCAGTACCAGCAGCGCGTCGACTGGCACACCCGCATGCCGTCGCTGGGCAGCGATTCCTCCAACCACTAAGCGAAGGGCAGAAAACGACATGTCTGACTACGTCATCCCTTCGGGCTGGGAAGCGGTCATCGGCCTGGAGATCCACGCCCAGCTGGCGACCCGCTCCAAGATCTTCTCCGGCGCGTCGACCGCCTACGGTGCCGAGCCCAACGCCCAGGCCTGTGCGGTCGATCTGGGCCTGCCCGGCGTGCTGCCGGTGCTCAACGAGGGCGCGGTGCGCATGGCCTCGCTGTTCGGGCTGGCGATCGACGCCGAGATCTCGCGCGTGTCGAGCTTCGACCGCAAGAACTACTTCTACCCGGACCTGCCCAAGGGCTACCAGACCACGCAGCTGGCCCGTCCCATCGTCGTCGGCGGTCAGGTGACCATCACCACCGGCGAGGGCAAACAGGCGCAGGATCACAGCGTCCGCGTGACCCGTGCCCACCTCGAGGAAGACGCCGGCAAGTCGCTGCACGAGGACTTTCACGGGATGAGCGGCATCGATCTCAACCGTGCCGGCACGCCGCTGATCGAAATCGTCTCCGAGCCCGACATGCGCACGCCCGAGCAGGCGGTCGCCTATGCCCGCAAGGTCCACGCGATCGTCCAGTATCTGGGTATCTGCGACGGCAACATGCAGGAAGGCTCGTTCCGCGTGGATGCCAACGTCTCGGTGCGCCCGACGGGCGAGACGGCCTTCGGCACCCGCGCCGAGATCAAGAACGTCAACTCGTTCCGCTTCTTGCAGCGGGCGATCGAGTTCGAGATCGAGCGCCAGATCGACTTGCTGGAGACCGGCGCCGAGGTGGTGCAGTGCACGCGCCTGTACGACCCGGACCGGGACGAGACCCGCCTGATGCGCACCAAGGAAGACGCGGACGACTACCGCTATTTCCCCTGTCCGGACCTGCTTCCGGTGGTGCTCGACGACGACACCATCGAGTCCTGGCGTGCCGAGCTGCCCGAGTTGCCGGACGCCAAGGCCGAACGCTACCGGGCCGAGTACGGTCTGAGCGCCTATGACGCGGGCGTGCTTACCTCGAGCCGGGCGACCGCCGAGTACTTCGAGGCCGTCATCGCGCGCGACGGGGCCGACGCCAAGCTCGCCGCCAACTGGGTGATGGGCGAGGTCGCCGCGCTGCTGAACCGCCTCGAACTCGAGATCGCCGAGTGCCCGGTCCCGGCCGAGAAGCTCGCCGACCTGCTGGCGCGCATTTCCGACGGCACGCTCTCGAACAAGCTCGCTCGCGAGGTCTTCGAGGCCCTGGCCGAGGAGGGCGGTTCGGTCGACGCGATCATCGAAGCGCGCGGGCTCAAGCAGATCTCGGACACCGGCGCGATCGAGGCGATGGTCGACGAGGTGATCGCCGCCAACCCCGGGCAGGTCGAGGCCTACCGGGGCGGCAAGGACAAGCTGTTCGGCTTCTTCGTCGGCCAGGTGATGAAGGCCGCGAAGGGCAAGGCGAACCCGCAGGCAGTCAACGAGGTGCTCAAGCGCCGTCTTGACGGCGAGTGACGCCCGGCAACCGGAGAGTCCCATGAGCGAAATCGGCAAGCCGGAATCGATCGACTGGCAGAGCCTGCCGCAAGGCGACGAGCTGTTCCGCTTCTCGTTCGAGGACGGGCGGGTGCGTGGCGTCTCGTTGCGCCTGGAGCCCACCTGGCAGGCGGCGATCGAGAACCACGACTACCCGCCGGCCGTGGCCAGCCTGCTGGGCCAGGCGGTGGCCGGCGCGGTGCTGATGGTCGCGAGCCTCAAGTTCGAGGGGCGGCTGGTATTGCAATTCGCCGGGCGGGGACCGATCAGCCTGCTGGTGGTGCAGGTCACCTCGGACCGGCGTTTTCGCTGCATGGCCAAGTGGGACGACGAGCGACTGGCCGAGGCCGGTGATCACCTCGAGGAGCAGCTCGGCCGCGGTCAGCTGGTGCTGACCATCGAACCCGAGGACGGTGCGCGTTACCAGTCACTGGTGCCGATCGCCGGGGCCGGCCTGGAAAACGCCATCGAGGGGTATTTCCAGCAGTCCGAGCAGTTGCCGACCCGGCTGGTGCTTGCGGCCGATGGCGAGGTGACGGCCGGCATGCTTCTCCAGCAGATGCCCGAGACCGGCGGCATCATCCCCGCATCCGGCCCCGGGGCGACTGAATTCGAGCACGTCGGCAAGCTGGTCGACACACTGCTCGGCGAGGCCGGCCGGCGGGAGATGCGTCAGGTCTCGGCGCCGGAACTGCTGCACCGGCTGTTTCACCAGGAGGCGTTGCGTATCCACGACGTCGCCCGCGTGACGTTCAACTGCGGCTGCACCCGCGAGGGCGTCGGCCAGATGCTTGCCAGCCTGGGGCGCGAGGAGCTCGAGGCGACGCTCGACAGCGAGGAGACGCCGGACATGATCGAGATCCGCTGCGACTTCTGCGGCAGCCTGTACCGATTCGATCGGGTCGACGTCGAGCAGCTGCTCACCAGTGATAGCGTCGAGGCACCCGGGTCGACGCGGCACTGACCCAACCTCGGCTCGAGCGACGGCAGCCGGCCTCTGGTCGGCGGACGCCATCGCCCCCATACTGGACGACATTCCGTAACGACCATCCGGTGTAACCCATGACGTCCGGTCACGTCCCTGCCAGTCCCTGCGCTCCCGACGCCGTCGGCGATTCCCTGTCGCTCGATGCGCTGTTCGGCGAGGTGCGACGACATATCCTCGACCGCCAGCACCCCATTTCGGGGCTGCTGCCTGCCAGCACCGCGGTGACCGCACACGGTGATTACACCGATGCCTGGGTGCGGGACAACGTCTACAGCATCCTCGGCCCCTGGGCGCTCGGCATTGCCTGTCGCCGAGCCGGCCAGACGGCGCGGGCCTTCGAGCTCGAACAGGCGGTGGTGCGCAACATGCGCGGGCTGTTGTTGGCAATGATGCGCCAGGCCGATCGCGTCGAGCGCTTCAAGGGGACGCTGGACCCCATCGATGCCCTGCACGCCAAGTACGACACGGCGACCGGCGAGACGGTGGTGGGGGATCGGGAATGGGGTCACCTGCAGCTGGACGCCACGTCGCTGTTCCTGCTCGCGCTGGTGCAGATGACGGCCGGCGGGCTGACCATCGTGCAGGGACGCGACGAGGTGGATTTCGTCCAGAACCTCGTCTGGTACCTGTCGCGGGCCTACGTGGTACCCGACTACGGCATCTGGGAACGGGGCAACAAGATCAACCACGGTGTGCGCGAGCTCAACGCCAGCTCGCTGGGGATGGTGCTGGCCGCACTCGAGGCCGCCGACGGCTTCGACCTGTTCGGGGCGGACGGCGATGTGCACAGCCGCCTGCAGGTGGTGCCCGACGACATCGCCCGCGTGCATCAGTGTCTCGACTCGATCCTGCCGCGGGAGTCAGCCTCCAAGGAGATCGACTCGGCCCTGCTGGCGGTGGTGGGTTTTCCGGCCTTCGCCGCCGGCGACAAGGCCCAAGAGGTCGCCGAGCGCATCGAGCAACGTCTGGCCGGCCGTTACGGCTACAAGCGCTTCCTGCGCGATGGCCACCAGACGGCGATCGAGGACGAAACCAAGCTCCACTACGATCCCGAGGAACTCGAGGCCTTTGCCCGTATCGAGTGCGAATGGCCGCTGTTTCTCGCCTATCGGCTGGTCAACGCCGGGTTCTCCGGCGACCGAGACGCCGCCGCTGCCCTCCACGCACGGCTCGAACGGCTGGCGGTGTGCGAGGGTGGCGCCCCGGTGCTGCCCGAGCTCTACTTCGTGCCGGCCGAGTCGATCGAGGCCGAGCGCAGTCGGCCGGGTTCGGTCGCGCGACTGGCGAACGCGAACCGGCCGCTGGTGTGGGCCCAGAGCCTGTGGGTGGTCGGGCGTCTGGTGCTCGGCGGATGGGTCCGACCGGACGACATCGACCCGATCGGGCGCCACCGGGAGCGGGCACCGGCCTCGGTCGGGGTCGGAGTGGCCCTGCTGGCCCGCAGCCGATCCGTGGCCGGGAGGCTCGAGGCGGCCGGTATCGGGCCGGTGAGTAGCGCGGAGCGAACGCGTACGCCCGTCATCCCGGCCGATGCACTGGTCGAGCGACTCGCTTCGCTGGGCGGGAATGCGCACCTGGGGCTTTCCGGGCGTCCGGCGCGGCGGCTGCTGGGCCTGTCGGCAGCTCGCCTGGTCGTGACCGACGATGGCGCTCACGCCGTGTTGCCGGCCCTGTTCGACACCGATACGTTCCTGCTGGGGCGGGATGTCGAATTGCTGGTGCACGAGATTCGCACCAGCCTGGCCTACGTGGGCCGGCATGCACGCGACTCGGGCACTCCGCTCTGGGTGATCCCGGTCGATGACTGGATGCTGGACGACGCCGGAGGCGAGGCCCTGCTGGAATTCTGCCGGGAGCTTGCCAGTGGCCGACTGGAAGACATGACCGTCCGGCTTGCGTACCTCGATGCCCTGATGGAGGGTGCCTCACGGTGGCGCCTGCCGGGTCGTTTGCCGGATGGGGCGACCGGTCAGGGAGGGCACCCGACATCGTGCCCGCCGTCGACGACTCCTGCCGGCAACGCCGAGATTCCGGTCGACCAGGTGCCCCACGGCGATGGGCTGTTGGCGGCCTTTGCGGCCGCCGAGACGCTGGATGAGCGGTTGGACCGGCTGCAGGCCCTCAAACGCCATGGGGTTCCCCCCGAGCAGGCGTTTGTCGATATCGATGGGCAGTGGCGTGACTGGTGGGGTCACGGTGTCGCGCTGCTGCGGGCCGCGCAACAGGCGGGGGCATGGCGGGTTTTGCGACTGACCGCCGATCTGGTCGGCCTGGTCGACGGGTTTCTCGAGGTGGCGGTCATGGACCTGATCGTCCGGCAGAAACGCCTGGCCGTGGGGCGCTCCTACAGCCGCAGGGCGGTGATCGACGCGCCGGTTTCCAATCGCGAGATCCTGCGTCGGATCGAGACCTACTGCGATGACGATCCCCGCGAACGCGCCCTGACGCAGGAACTGGTGATCCATCTGGGGGCCTGGCTGCGCGCCGAACCTGCGCTGTTTCGGCACGTGCTCACCCTGCGCACCGGGCCCTTGCTGCAGATACTCGTGGCCCTGCGCGCCCGCGAGGCGCGCATCCCGCCATCGCAGGCAGTTGACGACCTGGTCGCCATGGCACCGCATGAGTTGCGTCGCCGGTTGCGCGAGGCCATCGACTGGCGTGACCGGCCCGAGCGGCTCGAGGCGTTGCATCGTTGCCCAGGCGTTCAGGGGGAAGGCCCGGCGGGCGAGGAGGGGCGGACTGACGGGGGTTCGGCGCCGATGCTGCTCGGTTCCGTTCACACGGGCAATGGCGCCGCCGACGAGATGGGCGATTCGGACATCGACTGGTATCACCAGCGCCAGGTCGGCGGGGCGATGAGCCGGCTGCCAGAGTCCTTCTACGAAGGGGTCTGGGAACTGCTCGGTCACGTGCCGGCGCTGGTGATCGGCAACCGTTACGACTCGCGCAACGTGCTCGACAGCCAGGTGTACCGTGGTCAGTCCACCGCCCGGGAACACAACTTTGCCCTGGCCGTGGAGCACCGCCTCAACCGGATCGAGGCGCCCGAGTACCGAGAGCTGACCGTCGAGGCGATCGCTGCCCTGATCGATCGCGTCACCCGTCGTCGCGATTTCGCGATCGGGGATCCCCTGGTGCTCGACGTGGTCATCGGCCACGCCGTGCGCCTGGCCTGGCTGGAGGAACACCCGGGCGATGCCGGTCATTACGACGATGCGCGGGCGGATGCCTGGCAGGCGTTCTACCATCTGTCCCCAAGGGCAGTGGCCCACTGGGTGGGTGTCGCACTGGACTACCTGCTGGTCTCCGATGGAGAGGACAACGAGCGCACGAGGCGGCGTGCCGAGGAGATCGTCGATGATTCTGGCCGGTGACATTGGCGGAACCCGCGCGCGCCTGGCGCTGTTCGCGCCGGGAGAGGGGCGCGCCCGAGTCGAGCGGACGCTGCCCAGCCGCGAGTACGCGGATTTCTCTGTGCTGTTGGCGGCCTTCCTTGATCACGCCGGCCAGCCGCACACGGATATCGAGGCGGCCGCCTTCGGTGTGGCCGGGCCGGTGGTGTCCACGGCCGGCGATACCCGGGTGCGGGCGACCAATCTGCCTTGGACCCTGTCGGGCGCCTCGATCCGTGAGCAGCTGGGTGGCTGTCCGGTACGGCTGGTCAACGACCTGATCGCCGTCGGTCTGGGGGCGCTGGCCAGCCCTCTCGATCGGCGGGTGAACCTCAACCCCGAGGCCGGCGACGGCGCCACCGGCGGGCATGCCGCCGTCATCGCACCGGGCACCGGCCTCGGGGAGGCGTTGTTCTTCCATGACGGCGAGCGCCACCACCCGATGCCCAGCGAGGGGGGGCATTGCGATTTTGCCCCGAACGACACGCGCGAGGATGCGCTGCTGGGCTACCTGCGCGGGCGCTTGGGTGGCCACGTCAGTTACGAGCGCATCCTCAGCGGTGACGGCTTTTCCTCGCTCTACGCCTTCGCGCGGCATGCGCAACTCGGCCGTCCCGCCCCGAATGCCGAGCGTGAACTGGCCGCGGCCGACGATCCCAACGCGCGGATCACGGCCTGGGCGCAGGAGGGTGCGGACGAGTGTGCGGTCATCGCCTGTCGTCTGTTCGCGCGGATCCTGGGGGCAGAGGCCGGCAACCTGGCGCTCAAGTCGTTGCCGACCGGTGGGGTGTTCATCGCCGGGGGGCTGGTGGGCCACGTGCTGGGGTTCCTGCGCGAACAGACGCTCGAGGGCTTTCTCGACAAGGGCCGGTTTGCGACCATGCTCGGCCGGCTGCCGCTGTGGGTGGTCGCCGACGACGCGCTGGGACTGGCCGGGGCGAGGCGACTGGCCGAGCGGGAAATTACTTGAGACGGGACGGGCCATGCAACGTGACCGACTGAAGGGGCTGTACGTGCTCACCGACACCTCGCGATTCGAGCGCGAGGAGCTGGTGAAGGCGGTGGCCGCATCGATCGAGGGCGGGGCGCGTATCGTCCAGTACCGCGACAAGAGCGACGACGTCGCGCGCCGCCGCGAGGAGGCCGCGGCGCTTGCCGAGCTGTGCCGGATCCATCAGCGGCTGTTCATCGTCAACGACGACGTGGCCCTGGCGATCGAGGTGGGTGCCGACGGGGTACACCTGGGCCGGGACGATGCGCCGCTGGACGAGACGCGGGCGCGTTTCGAGGCCGAGGGGCTCGATGCGATCATCGGCGTGTCTTGCTATGCTGACCGGCTTCGGGCCGAGCGCGCCGCCGAACAAGGCGCGGACTACCTCGCCTTCGGGGCGATGTTCCCGTCGCCGACCAAGCCGCATGCCCCCGGGGCGCCCGCCGAGGTGCTCGGCTGGGCCCGGGAGCGGCTCGGCCGGCCGGTCTGCGGTATCGGCGGGATCACGGCGCGCAACGTCGCCGACCTGATGACCTACCGTCCCGACATGATCGCGGTGGTCAGCGAGGTATTCGCCGCCCCCGACATCCGTGCCGCCACGGCGGACATGGTCCGGGCGATGGCCACGGCCTGATTCCGCCCGCGCGACCGCTTGGCCGATGTGATTCACGAACCCAACACGAATTTCGGAGACTCCCCAGATGACCGCATCCAACCACGAGCTGTTCGAACGTGCGCAGGCCCACATCCCCGGTGGGGTGAATTCGCCGGTGCGTGCCTTCGGTTCGGTCGGCGGCGATCCCGTCTTCGTCAAGCGGGCCGAGGGCGCGCGCTTTTTCGACGAGAACGACCGGGGCTATATCGACTATGTCGGTTCCTGGGGGCCGATGATCCTGGGTCACGCGCACCCGGACGTGATCGCGGCGGTCCGGGAGGCGGCCAACAACGGGCTGTCGTTTGGTGCGCCGACGGTCAACGAGACCCGCATGGCCGACCTGCTGTGCGAGCTGGTGCCCTCGATGGACATGGTTCGCCTGACCTCCTCGGGCACCGAGGCAACCATGAGCGCCATCCGCCTGGCGCGCGGGTTTACCGGGCGCGACCGGATCGTCAAGTTCCAGGGCAACTATCACGGCCATTCAGACTCGCTGCTGGTCGAGGCCGGTTCCGGGGCGTTGACGCACGGCGTACCGAGTTCGCCGGGCGTACCCAAGGCATTCGCCGACCTGACCACCACCGTCGAGTACAACAACCTCGAACAGGTGCGCGAGGTATTCGCCGAGGTGGGTGAAGAGGTCGCCGCCATCATCGTCGAGCCGGTGGTCGGCAACATGAACTGCATCCCGCCGGAGCCGGGATTCCTCGAAGGACTGCGCCACGTCTGCGACGAGTACGGCGCGGTGCTGATCTTCGACGAGGTGATGACCGGCTTTCGCGTGGCGCTGGGCGGGGCGCAGGGCCATTACGGCATCAAGCCGGATCTCACCACCATGGGCAAGGTGATCGGCGGCGGCATGCCGGTGGGGGCCTTCGGTGGGCGTCGCGAGATCATGGAGATGATCTCGCCGATGGGGCCGGTCTACCACGCCGGCACGCTTTCCGGGAACCCGATGGCGATGGCCGCCGGCATCAAGACGCTCGAGCTGATCAGCGTGCCCGGGTTCTTCGAGGTGCTCACGCGTCGGACCCAGGCGCTCTGCGACGGCCTTTCCGCTGCGGCGCAGAAGCACGGTATCCCGATGATCACCCAGCAGGTCGGCGGCATGTTCGGCCTGTTCTTCACCGACAAGGACCGCGTGGCCAACTTCAACGACGCGACCGCCTGCGACAAGGAGGCCTTCAAGACCTTCTTCCACGGCATGCTCGAGCAGGGCGTCTACTTTGCACCGTCCTCCTTCGAGGCCGGGTTCGTCTCGATGGCCCACGGCGAGGCGGAGATCGACGACACCATCGCCGCCGCCGAGCGCGTGCTGGGCCGCATGGCGGGTTGAGCGCCAACGCGCCGGCGGGGTTACCCGGCGCAGTCCGGCCCGTTGTTCGCATATCAGACCGGACAGCGCAAACGCAAAGGCCGCCGGAACATGCTGTTCCGGCGGCCTTTGCGATTCACGGGCGGGGGAGGGTCAGGTGTTCTCGTCCTCGAGATGCGCGTCCGGGTCCCAGCCGGCATCGCGCGCTTTTTGCATCTGGCGCTCGTAGATCTCCGCGTGGCGCTTTTTCAGGTCGTCCGGCAGCAGGCTCGGAATGCCGCCACCGTACTTGTCCCATTCGGCATTGACCCGGTCGGCCAGTCCTTGCAGGCGACCAAGTTCCCAGCCCTCGCAGGTCTCGTCTTCCGGGATCAGTCCGAACACACGGGCGTCGAGCACCAGGCGGCCGTGAAAGGTCATGCCGCCGTCGCGGTCGTTGTCGATACCGACGTAGCCGTCTTTCGCTGAGTTGCCTCTACGCTGCATGTTGTCTCCGTGTCGGTTATTCGGATTCGTGGAAGCGGGCGTCGACCAGGTCGGCGATGCCCTCGATGGCCCGTGTGGCATCGTCGCCGGTGGCGGTGACGACAATCGTCTTGCCACAGGCGGCGGCCAGCATCATCAGGCCCATGATCGACTTGCCGTTGACGCGGCGGTCGTTGAACTCGACTTCGATCTCGCTATCGAACTGCTCGGCCGTGGCGGCGAACCGGGCGGCGGCCCGGGCGTGAAGCCCGCGTCGGTTGCGCAGCGTCAGGTCTCGCCGGACGACGGGCGGGGTGTCTTCGCTCATGGCAGGTCGGACGCTCCTTCCTGGATGATGCCCTCGCGTCCGCCGCTGCAGGCCTTCGCCGTCATCTGGTCGAGCGGCAGGCGCGGGTAGTTCAGGGCGCGCACCAGCATGGGCAGGTTCACCCCGGAGAGCACCTGCACGTCGTGCTGATCACGCAGCCGGTGGGCGATGTTCGACGGGGTCGAGCCGTACATGTCGGTCATCACCAGCACGCCCTCTCCGCTGTCGAGATCGGCCACGCGCCGCCGCGCGGCATTCAGCAGGTCGATGGGGTCGTCGTCCTGACGAACGTCGAGATGCTCGAGTCGGGTGGGAAGACGCTCGAGCATGTCGGTGGCCGTCTCGATCAACTGGCCCCCGATGTCGTTGTGACAGATCAACAGGATTCCGACGGTCATTGCGGGAGTGATTCCTCAATCGCGCTCGGCAAGATGTGCATCATACCGAAAAACGGGCGCGAGACAGGGCCATGGATGGCCGCGTCAGTGGTTGCCAAGGTCACGGTGCCGGACCACCAGGTTGGCGAAGGTGGGCCGCAGGTCGCGGGCGATCTGCTCGACGAGGTAGACCGAGCGATGCTTGCCGCCGGTGCAGCCGATCGAGCAGGTCAGGTAGCTGCGGTCACTGCGGCTCGCCTGGGTGAGCATGTGGGCGAGAAATTCACCGATGCGGGTGCGGGTCTCGTGGGTGACCGGGTGTTGTTCGAGGTACTCCACCACGGCCTGGTCGAGACCGCTGTGCGGCCGGAGCGACGTGTCCCAGTGGGGGTTGGGCAAAAAGCGGACGTCGAACAGGAAGTCCGAGTCCAGCGGAATGCCGAACTTGAAGCCGAAGGACTGGATGAGGATACGCGGGCCGGCTTCCTTCTCGCCGATCAGCCGAGAGCGAACGTCCTCGCGCAACTGGTGGACCGTCGTCAGGCTGGTGTCGATGACCAGGTCCGCGTAGGCGCGGATCGGCATCAGCAGCTGGGCCTCGCGGGCGATCGCCTCGACCAGGTCCTCGATCTGGTAGGAGAGCGGATGACGCCGCCGGGTTTCCGAGAATCGGGCGATCAGCCGCTGCTGATCCGCCTCGAGGAACAGGCTGCTGATCTGGAGTTGCGGCAGGCGTTCCTTGAGCCGGTCGATGCGGTCGGGGAGGTCGGCCAGCGACTTCTCGGGGGCACGCGCATCGATACTGATGGCGATGCCGCGTGCGACGATCCCGCCCTCGAGATAGCTCTCGGCGAGGTGGTCGAGCAGGTCCGGCGGCAGGTTGTCGATGCAGTAGAACCCGCTGTCCTCGAGCGCGGCGAGAGCCACCGACTTGCCCGAGCCGGACTGACCCGTGACGAGGATCAGGCGGGGCAGGGGACGGCTCATGACCAGGGCTCCGGTTTCTCGCCCGGGTGCGGCGGGATCTCGCCGTCGGCGAAAAGCCTGGCGATGCGGGGGCTGGTCGGCTCGCCGCCGCGTTGGCGTTCGAGGTTGCGCTGTCGAACGATGGTCTCCAGCAGCACGGCCAGGTTGCGCCCCGGGGCCACCGGCAGCCGCCAGACGGGAATGCTCTGGCCGGCGACGCGCTCGTTGCCCCGGTCGCCGAACAGCCGCTCGTTGGCACCGATGCGTCGGCCGGCATTGGCAGGGTAGAGGTCCACGATCAGCCGCAGGTACTTGCGCACCTTGAGCGCATTGGAGCCGAACAGCTCGCCCACGTCGACGATGCCGATGCCCCGGACCTCGAGCAGGCCGAACAGGCGATCCGGGCAGGAGCCGGTCACTTCATTGCCGTGGGCGGTAAAGCAGGGGGCGTCGTCCGCGACCAGCCGGTGACCGCGACTCAAGAGTTCGAGGGCCACCTCGCTCTTGCCTATGCCCGCCGCGCCGCGGATCAGGACCCCGAGCCCGCTGATCTCCATGAACACGCCATGGCGCCAGTCCTCGTCGCGGCTCCCGCAGAGTCGCCGCAGCCGACGGGACGCGGTCTCGTCATCCTCGTTCGTGCTCAGGATGTGGACCTCGGCATCCGTGTTCCGGGCGGCGGCGTGGCGGTCGAGCCAGTCGGCCAGCACGTCGGCGTGGGCCTCGCTCAGGATGATCACCCGCGGCGGGTCGATCGACGAGACGGGACCGTTGGCCCGCTCCAGGCATTCCTCGCCACACTGCAGGTAATGGCGGAGCGACGGCGAGATCAGCGCCACCCGAGTGGGGATCCAAGGGTTTGCCGGACCGACCAGGCGCTGGTCGTCGGTCACCGGGGCATCCCAGTCGACCGGCAGAGCCTGTCGCCAGTCGGTATCACCGGCATCGGGGGGAAGGTGTCGGTAGGTGAATCTCGGGGTCATGGCCTGCCCGTTCAAGGACTCGAGAGATCGGGCGCCTTCGCCCGGTGTAGGGAAGGTCTGCACAAATCCGATACCGCTCTGCCCGAGCGAAGGCGCGCAGAGCGGTATCGGATTTGTGCCGAGGTTCCTTAGCTAGCGGTCGCTTCCGCGCTGTCCTTGAGCCACTCTAGCATCAGCGCCTGGACACGCTCCGCGCTTTGCGCCTCCATGAGGGTCTCGCGCTCGTCAGGGTCGTTGAGATGGCGGGCCAGCCGGCCAAGGATCTCGAGATGCTGTTCCGGGCAGTCCTCGGGGATGACCAGACCGATCACCAAGGTCACCGGCGCGCCGTCGGGCGCGCCGAAATCGACGCCTTCGCGCAACCGGATCAGCGCCCCACGCGGGGTGAGAATGTCGTCGACCCGACCATGAGGGACGGCGATGCCATGGCCGATGGCCGTGCACCCGAGTCGCTCGCGGGCGACCAGGGCCTCGAAGATGCGGGTTGCCTGCTGGCCGCCGAGCTCGTCGTCGGCCAGCAACCCTGAGAGCACTTCCAGAACCCGCTTGCGGCTCTGGTAAAGCTCGTCGATCCGGATGTGGTGGATCGGAAACAGCTCGGCAGTATTCATTAAGCACCCTGTCTGTCGACGGTCCGCGAGGATCGCTCGCGGGTCGGGGCGGGAATGGTTGAATCGGCGCGCATCATAGCGTGTTGCGCTGGTGGTGCAACACCGATCCGGACGTGACGGAGGCCGCGGTCATTCGGCTTCCTCCCGTCAGCCCGCCGGCAATCGGGCCGGCGGGATGGCTCAACGATGGCTGGTCAGCTTTTCCTTGTGCTTGACGATCTGCCGGTCGAGCTTGTTGATCATGGCATCGATGGAGGCGTACATGTCGTCGGTGACGGCCTCGGCGTGCATGTCCTGACCGCTGACGTGCAGGTTGGCCTCCGCCTTCTGGGCCTCCTTGCGCTCGACGGTGAGGATGACGTGAATATCCACCAGCTTGTCGAAGTGACGCTCGAGACGCGTGAACTTGTCGTGGACGTGCGCCTTGAGTGCCTCGGTGACGTCGACGTGATGACCGGTGATGTCTATCTGCATGTGCCGCTCCTTAAGGTAAGTGCGTTATATCAGTCGTTTGCGGTCGGTTGATGAGGCGATTCCCATCGCCTCGCGGTACTTGGCGATCGTCCGCCGTGCGACGTCGATCCCCTCGTCTCCCAGCATGGTCGCTATCTTGGCATCGCTCAAGGGCTTCTTGGGATTTTCTTCCTCGACCAGTTTCTTGATGCGCGCCCTGATGGCGGTCGCCGAGCATTCGCCGCCGTCGCTGGTGCCGACGTGGCTGGAGAAGAAATACTTGAACTCGAACACGCCGCGGGGCGTGAGCATGTACTTGTTGGTGGTGACCCGGCTGACCGTCGATTCGTGCAGTTCGAGCGTCTCGGCGATCTCGCGCAGCACCAGGGGCTTCATCGCGATCTCGCCCTGTTCGAAGAACTCGATCTGGCGTCGCACGATCTCGCGGGCGACGTTGAGCAGCGACTCGTTGCGGCTGCGCAGGCTCTTGATGAACCAGCGGGCCTCCTGGAGATGGTTGCGGATGTAGGTCGCATCCTTGCCGCGGCTGGAACGGTCGATCAGGCCCGCGTAGGTCTGATTGACGCGTAGCCGGGGCGCGATCTCGGGATTGAGATCGACGTGCCAGCCATCCTCGCGGTGGGTGACGATCACGTCCGGCTTGATGTAGTCGGCGGCCGTGTCTCCGATCGACAGCCCCGGGCGGGGATCGAGGACCTGGATGAGCCGCAGCGCGGCCTCGATGCGTTCGCGGCTGATGCCCAATCCCTTGCTGACCTGCGACAGTTCGCGTCTCGCGACGGCTTCGAGCCAGTCGCCTTCGAGCAGGGCGCGGGCGTCTTCGGCCGCCGGATCGTCGGCATGCCGCTGGTCGATCTGGATGATCAGGCACTCGGCCAGCGAACGCGCGCCGACCCCGACCGGGTCGAGTTGCTGGATATAGTGGAGCGTCGCCTCGACTTCCCCGGTGTCGATGCCCGGCAGGTCCTCGGCGAGCAATGCCACGATCTCTTCTAGCGGCTCCTCGAGGTAGCCGGAGGGTTCGATCGATTCGATCAGTGCCGTGGCGATGCGTCGGTCGGTTTCCGACAGCGAGGCGAGGTGAATCTGGCTCAGGAGGTGGTCGCGGAGGCTGTCCTCGCCGGTAGACTGGGTGGCGAAGGGATCGTAGTCCTCACCCGGGGCGCTGGCGCTCAGGGCGGTGCTGCCATCGGATTCGTAGTAGTCCTCCCAGGAGGTGTCGACCACGAGCTCGTCGTCCGCGGACTTGTCCTTGCGGTCCTCGAGCAATTCCTCGCCGGCCTGGGCGCCCGGGTCCTGCTCGTCGCCGCTGGTCGACTCGGCAGCCTCTTCTTCCTCACGATCGTCCTCGGCGACTTCCAGGAGCGGATTGCTGTCCAGTGCCTGCTGTATCTCGAGGCTCAGTTCCAGCGTGGAGAGCTGCAGCAGCCGGATGGACTGCTGCAACTGCGGCGTCATGGCCAGCGACTGGCCGAGGCGAAGCTCGAGTCCTGCCTTCATGCCCGCCATGCGAGGCCTCCCGGCGCCGCTGTCGTCAGCGGGAACGACAGGTGGAACGAGGGGGCGAACCGGGCGTTGGTCCGGGCTGGAATCGGGGGCTGGGAGAGGCGTGCGCACGCAATTTGCATGAGATCGAGTTTAGCTGATCGGAGCCGCGCTGTGCCAACGATTTCGTCGTTTGATCGTCGCTCGGCGGCGGCGCGCTCGTCGTCTCTCTTCTGCTCGGGCGCCTGCGGGGTGGGCCCGGTGATAGGCCATCGACGGCGAGGCACTTACAGGCTGAAGTCCTGACCGAGGTAGACGTCGCGGACGGACTGGTTGGTGAGTAGCTCGTCGGCGGTGCCGTGCGCGAGAATGCCGCCGTCAGAGACGATATAGGCGCGCTTGCAGACGCCGAGGGTCTCGCGGACGTTGTGGTCGGTGATCAGCACGCCGATGCCGCGGTCGCGAAGGTGCTCGATGATGCGCTGGATGTCGATCACCGAGATCGGGTCGATCCCGGCAAACGGCTCGTCGAGCAGCATCGCGCGGGGGTTGGCGGCCAGCGCGCGGGCGATTTCCACACGCCTCCGCTCGCCGCCGGAGAGCGACTGGCCCTTCGAGTCGGCGATATGCGTGATGTGGAGCTCCTCGAGCAGTTCCTGCAATGCCCGGTTGCGTGCGGGCCGGTCGAGGTCGCGACGCAGCTCGAGGATGGCGAGGATGTTTTCCCGCACCGAGAGCTTGCGGAACACCGATGGCTCCTGCGGGAGGTAGCCCAGGCCTAGCTGGGCACGCCGGTCGATCGGCATGTGCGTAATGTCGCGGCCATTGAGGTAGACCGCGCCCTGATCGGCGCCGACCAGGCCGACGATCATGTAGAAGCTGGTGGTCTTGCCCGCGCCGTTCGGGCCGAGCAGACCCACGATCTCGCCGGCCTCGACGTGCAACGAGACGTCGCGCACGACCGGTCGGGCGCCGTAGCTCTTCGACAGGCTGCGCGCCTCGAGCAGGGCCGGTTGGCGCTGGACGATGTCGGGGTCGGTTCGCGTGGCCGCCTGGTTCATGCCAGCCTCACTCGCCACTGTCGCCGTCCTGCTTGTTGCGTGGCTGCAGGGTCATCTCGACGCGCGACTCACCGCCTTCCTCGCCGGCCTCGACCACCTCGGTGGCAAGATCATAGGTGATGCGATGAGAGCGGATCTCGTCGCCGCTGCGCTTGAGCCAGGCCTCGTCGGTGAGCAGCACGGTGCCCTCGGCGGTGCGATAGTCGGCCTGGCGGGCCTCGCCCTCGACCCAGTTGCCCTCGTCGTCGCGTTCGCGGAAGGTCGCGGGACTGCCCTCCAGTACCGCCCGTACCAGTTCGCCGTCCTCGAGGTAGAGCGTGGCGCGATCGCCGGTGGCGTGCAGGCTGCCCTGATCGATCACCACGCTGCCGGTGTAGACGCTGGTGCCTTCCTGGTACTTGGTCACCTTCCTGTCCGCCTGCACCTTGACCGGCTCGTTTCGATCGGCCTGGGCGGCCACGGCGGCCTGCGTGCCCAGCCCGACGGCCAGCGCCAGTCCGAGTGTCGCAAGGCGCCGGAGGTGGTGCCGGGCGTGGATGCTCGTTGTGTTGGTCTGCATGGCGGTCACTTCCTGCCTTGTTTGCCTGTCGCGGGGGGCGTTACCGGGCGCGGAGCCTTCCCTGGTCGGACTAGTCGGTTCGCCCGGTCGACGCGGGTTGGATTTCGTCCCGGACCTGTCCGGTCTGTGTCAAGACCTCGTTGCCCCAGTCCAGGGCAAGTCGCTCGGCATCGCTGTGCCAGCGCGGTGTGCCGTCCGGATCGGTCTCGCTCAAGCGACCGGGGACATCGGTTCGGGCCAGCCGTTCGCTGGGGTAGAGCCACAGCCGATCGGTGGTCAGTTCCAGTCGGCCGCGCTCCCCGTGAGGTTCGCGCTGCGCGTGGACCGAACCGACCAGTTCGACCCGCTCGTCACGCTCGGTCACCGTGCCGCTCTCTGCCTGCAATGTCCACGGCGGGGTGCCGGGTGTCTCGTCGACGAGCGTGGCCGTCGGCGACGTCATTTCGTAGCGATCGCCATCCTCGAGGTCCCGCTGGATGGCCCGCGGCGTGTCGAGTCGATAGGCAAGCCGCCCTTGCTCGTCGTACTGCCAGCTGCGGGCCTCGTCGAGACGCTGGGCGTAGCCTCCGCCGGTGTCGGACGGCGGAGCCAGCTGGTCGGCCAGATTGTGCCAGACCAGGTAACCCAGCAGGGCCAGCGTGGCGATGGCCAGCAGGCCGCGGTTCAGGCGGGGGGAGGCCGGCCAGCGCACGATCAGCGGTACCGTGCCAGCACGTCGCCCCACTGGTCCCGTGCGTCGATCAGCGTGTCGATGAACGCCCGGACCGCCCCGTAACCGCCCGGCACCGGGCTGATCCAGTCAACCCGGCTGCGGATCACCATCGGCGCATCGCTGACGGTCGCCGACAGGCCGACGCGGTTGAGCATCGGCAGGTCGAGGACGTCGTCTCCCATCGCGGCGATCTGGTCGAGTTCAAGCGACACGAGCTGGGCCAGCTCCTCGATGGCCTGGCCCTTGTCGGTCGCCCCGAGCACGACGTGCTGGATACCCAGCCCCTTGGCCCGGCGACTGACCGCCGGCGAGGCCCGCCCGGTGATGATCGCGACGTCCACGCCCAGTTCCTGGATCAGCTTGATGCCGTGGCCGTCGCGGCTGTGGAAGATCTTGTGTTCCTCGCCGTCCTCGGTCAGGTGCAGGCGACCGTCGGTCATCACGCCGTCGACGTCCAGCACCAGCAGGCGCACGCGGCGGGCCCGTTCGAGCCAGGTCGTGTCACGCCAGGTCATCACGCCACCCCCGCGCGCAGCAGGTCGTGCATGTTCAACGCCCCGACCAGGCAGTTGTGCTCGTCGACCACCAGCAGGCCGTTGATCTTGTCGCGCTCCATCACGGCCATCGCCTCGGCGGCCAGCACGTTGGCCGGGCAGGTGCGCGGATCGGGGGTCATCACCCGCTCGATCGGACAGTCGAGGTCGAAGTCGCTGCGGTCGAGCAGGCGGCGCAGGTCGCCGTCGGTGAACAGGCCGAGCAGGCGGCCGTCGTCGTCCACCACGGCGGTCATGCCGAGCCCGCCAGAGGACATCACCAGCAGGGCCTGCTTGACGCTCTGGCGCGGGCCGACGCGCGGCAGCTGTTCGCCGGTGTGCATCACGTCGCGCACGTGCAGCAGCAGGCGGCGGCCGAGCGAGCCCCCCGGATGGGAGAGGGCGAAGTCCTCGGGCTGGAATCCGCGGGCATCGAGCAGCGCGACGGCCAGCGCGTCGCCCATCACGAGCGTGGCGGTGGTGCTGGCCGTCGGTGCAAGGTTCAGCGGGCAGGCCTCGCGGTCGACGCCGACGTCCAGGTGCACGTCGGCGGCCTGTGCCAGGGACGATTCGGGGCGGCCGGTCATCGCGATCAGCCCCACGCCGAGGCGCTTGATGACCGGCAGAATGGCCAGCATCTCGCCGGTCTCGCCGGAGTTCGACAGGGCGACGACCACGTCGCGCGCGGTGATCATGCCCAGATCGCCGTGACTGGCCTCGCCGGGGTGGACGAAGAAGGCCGGCGTGCCGGTGCTGGCCAGTGTCGCGGCGATCTTGCCGCCGATGTGACCGGACTTGCCCATGCCCGTGACGATCACGCGGCCCTCGCAGCCGATCATCAGGCGGCAGGCGTCGACGAACGCCTGATCGAGCCGGTCGGGCAGGGCGTCGATGGCCTGACGTTCGATATCGATCACCTCGCGGGCCATGCGCAGCAGGTTGTCGGGATGCAGGGCGTTGGGCTCCATGGGGTATCCGGTCGGCGTGCTAAGATTTTCGAGTTCCGGAGTATATCAGTCCAAGGTCGGCGGGCCGCCACTCGGGGGCTCTCCAAGCGGGCGTCGCGCCGCCGGGTCCTTGGTCTTGAATGACATTCGGCTCGTCGGGACGCTTCCCGATGGTGCCGGGTTCGATCGAAATCCCTGATCTGGAGGTGAGCGAATGCAGCCGCAAGCGATGGCCACTGACGTGACAACGGACCATGCCGTCGAGTCGGCGTTTGTCGACGAGATGGTCGAGCGTCAGCGCGAGGCGGCGAGGCGGCATGGCCTGGCAGTGCATTTCCGGGACGGTGAAAGCGGTGGCGAACCAGCGCCCGAGGTGGCGGTGATCCCGGCCGGGGGGTTCTGGATGGGCAGTCGGGCGAACGAACACAGCGCCCGGGCCTTCGAGCAGCCGCGTCACGAGGTCCATTTCGAACGGGCGTTCGCCATCACGCGCGGTCCCATCCGGCGTCGCGAGTACCTTGCCTTCCTCGCGGCCACCGGGCATCGCCGGCCACGTCCGTACAGCTGGAACGACCCGGAATTTCCCATGTACAACGTCTCCGCGCGCGATGCGGAGGCCTATGCACGGTGGTTGAGCGAGTCGACCGGGCACCGCTACCGCTTGCCCACGGAGGCGGAGTGGGAATACGCCGCGCGCGCCGGAACCGACACGATGTTCTGCTACGGCGATCGCATTCGTCGCGAACAGGTCAATTGCGCCGGCGGCCTGCACTGCACGCGCGGGTTGTTTCTCTGCGGTATCGGCAAGCCGGTGCCGGTCGGCAGCCTGCCGCCCAATGCCTGGGGTCTGTACGAGGTGCACGGCAACGTGCAGGAATTCACCCAGGATCACTGGCGCGATGCCTATGCCGGCGGACCGCGTCCGGGCGATCGGGCCTATCAGAGCATCGATCGGAAATACCGCTATCTGCGGGCGGTACGCGGCGGCTCGTGGTTCGATCCGCCGGGGGCATGTCGCAGCGGTTCGCGGGCTCGCCGACACCAGGACGAGTTCGACCTGAACCTGGGCTTTCGCCTGGTGCGCGAGATCGAGGACTGAGGGCCGTGTATCATGCGCGGCCACGCATGAGAGATCACGGCGCGTCGAGGCCCCCTGGGACCGGCGCAGCGCATGAGTTCCCGAGGTAGCCAGCAGCATGAAGGCGGTACATCTAGGCCTGCGCCAGCGACGCTCACCGGCGCTCGAGTCGAGCTTCTTCGACCCCGAGATGCCGGTCGAATGGCGCGTGGCCTTCCTGCTCAACGAGCAGGACGCGCTGTGGGTGGCAGGCGACGACCCGGATGTCGAGACCGTGCTTGCCGAACTGCGCGACTCGCCCAGCGCGGTCTTCGTGGTGGTCGAGGAGGCGGCCTGGTCGCCGGCCTGGGCGGCACTGGCCGAGGCCGGCCAGCACGCCATCGTCCGGCTGGACGAGTCGACCCCGGTCTGGCGCCCCGACACCGAGACCGCACCGGCCGTGATCGGGCTGGTGCCGGCGAGCGACCGGCCTGCCGATCTGCATGCCTGGCTGTCGGCCTTTCTCGACCAGGCGCCGGCGGAGGCCGCCCTGTTTGTCGATGGAGAACCGCCCTCGGTCGCGACTGTCGACCGGTTGCGCACCCTGGCTGAGTTGATGGGGCGGTGAGCCAGGTGCAGGAAACCACCGGCATGATCGAGCTCGACGGGGTGCGTTTCGCCCGTGGCGAGCAGGTGATCTTCGATGCTGTCGACATGCGATTCGGGCGCGGCGAGGTCACGGCGGTGCTCGGGCCGTCGGGGACCGGCAAGACGACCCTGCTGCGCCTGATCGGCGGGCAGATGCGCCCGACCGCCGGCCGGGTGCTGGTCGACGGGGTCGAGGTGTCGCGTGCCCGGCGCAAGGCGCTGTACGCGTTGCGACGGCGCATGGGCGTGCTGTTCCAGAACGGGGCGTTGTTCACCGACCTGACCGTCGGCGAGAACGTCGCCTTTCCGCTGCGTGCGCACTCGCGTCTCGACGAGGCGCTGATCCAGCGGATCGTGCTGTTCAAGCTCGAGGCGGTCGGACTGCGCTCGGCCCGGGACAAGTACCCGGCCGAGCTCTCGGGCGGCATGGCCCGCCGTGCCGCACTTGCCCGCGCGATGGCGCTGGACCCGGAGATCATGCTCTACGACGAGCCCTTCGCCGGCCAGGACCCGGTAAGCATGGGCGTGCTGCTGCGGCTGATCCGCCGGCTCAACGACGCGCTGGGATTGACCAGCATCGTGGTGACCCACGACGTCACCGAGGCCCTGAGCATCGCCGATCAGGTGATCGTGATCGCCGGCGGACGGGTGATCGGGCAGGGGACGCCCGACGAGGTGCGCGACCAGCGCGATCGCGAGCCCGCCCTGGCCCAATTTCTGGACGGGGCGGCCGAGGGGCCGCTCAATGCCGCCGAGGACGAGGCGCCGCTGGGCGTGGACCTCGGACTGGGAGGCGACCGGTGAGCGCGGTGATCGACGCGATTGCCCGACTTGGTCGGCTGTTCCTCGATGGCGTGCGGCACGCCGGCTCGATGGCGTTGTTCGCCGTCGAACTGGCCTGGGTGCTCATCCCGACCTGGAGCCGGCCGCGCGACATCCTCCAGCAGGTCTACGCCGCCGGGGTGCTCTCGCTGGTGATCATCCTGGTGGCCGGGGGGTTCGTCGGGCTGGTGTTGGGTCTGCAGGGCTACAACATCCTGTCGAATTTCAATGCCAGCGAGTCGCTCGGGGTCATGGTGGCCCTGTCGTTGGTGCGTGAGCTCGGGCCGGTGGTCGCCGCCCTGCTGTTCGCCGGTCGTGCCGGTTCGGCGATCACCGCCGAGATCGCTCTGATGAAAACCACCGAACAACTGGCCGCGCTGGAGATGATGGCGGTCGACCCGATGCGGCGCGTGATCGGCCCGCGATTCTGGGGAGCGATGATCTCGGTGCCGCTGCTGGCCGCCCTTTTCTCGTTGGTCGGCATCATCGGGGGCTATCTGATCGGGGTCGTGGTGCTGGACGTCGATCAGGCCTCCTACTGGGGGCAGATCCGTGAGCAGATGGAGGCTTGGGACGATGTCGGCAGCGGGGCGATCAAGTCGCTGGCCTTCGGCGCGGTGATCGCGCTGATAGCCGTCTACGAGGGCTACCGGGCCGAGCCGACGGCCAGCGGGATGGCGCGGGCGACGACGCAGACCGTGGTCCTGAGCTCGCTGGCCGTGCTGGGACTGGATTTTGTAATGACGGCTTTCATGTTTGGGGCGTGATGGAATGAATGTGCAACGCGGAGTGGAGCTGGTGGTGGGGCTGTTCGTGCTCGCCGGGATCGCCGCGCTGATGGTGATGGCGTTACAGTGGAGCAACTTCGGCACCAGTCGCGTGAGCGGCTACGAGATCACGGCCCGCTTCGACAACGTCGGCGGGTTGTCGGTGCAGTCGCCGGTCAAGCTGGCCGGCCTGACCATCGGTCGGGTGGATTCGATCGAGATTCACCCGGAGACCTTCCAGGCGGAGGTGCGCATGGTGATCGACGACCAGTACGACAACCTGCCGACGGATTCCTTCGCCAACATCTACACTGCCGGGCTGCTCGGGGCGCAATACGTCGAGATCTCGCCCGGCGGTGCACTCGAATCGCTCGAGGACGGCGACCGGATCACGATGACCCAGTCGGCGATCATCCTCGAAAGCGTGGTATCCAAGTTCCTGTTCGACAAGGCAAAAGAATGAAGAAGCGTAACGGAATCATCGAGCGGACGGGCGCGCTGTTGGTCGCCACGGCGATCGTCGCGGCCGGCCCCCTGCGGGCGGAGACGGCCCCGAGCGAACCGATCACCCTGGAGCAGGCCACCGAGATGGCCCTGCATGCCGATCCGCGTATCGAGGAGCAGCGTGCCAATGTCGCCCGCGCCCAGGCGCTGATCGAGCGGGTCAAGGGCGAGGGCGGACCGCGCGTCTCGTCCAACCTGTTCATGGCCCTGGCGCCAAAGGCCGAGGACGGTATCTTCACCAACGGCACCAACACCTGCCCGGACGGGGGGTGCACCCTGCGTGACGACGGCAACGAGCTCGACGAGGGCTTCACCGTCACCACGGGCTTGACCGCCTCGATCATCCAGCCGCTCTACACCTTCGGCAAGCTGGAGAACTACGGCAATGCCGCGCGGCTCAATCGCGACGTCAAGGCCTCCGAGGTGGCGCTGGCTCGGGGCGAGACCTGGCTGACCGTGCGCCGCGCCTACTGGGGCTACCTTGCCGCCCGCGACACGCGCCGGATGCTCGAGGGCGTCAAGCGACAGGTCGACAAGGCCCGCAAGGACATGCGCGCGGATGCCGAGGCCGGCGAGGTGCCGATGAGCCAGCTGTATGCACTGGAGAGCGGCGTGGGCCAGCTGGATCGTTACCTGGCCGAGGCCGGCAGCGTCGAGTCCATCGCCATCGACGGCCTGAAGACCATCGTCGGCGTGTCGATCCATTCGAGCCTCGAGGTGGCCGACCCGCGGATCGAGCCGATCGAGTTCCCGCAAGGCGACCTGCAGGAGCTGGCGGACCGGGCGCTGTCGAAGCGTCCCGAGATGGCGATGGCGGAGCATGGCCAGGCGGCCATGCGCAACTACGTCGCCGCGCGCAAGAGCGAGCGCTACCCCAACCTGTATGCCGGTGTGGTGGCCGGTGCGACCTACACCCCCGGTCGCGACCGTCTGAACAACCCCTACATCAACGAGCCGCTCAACCAGGCCTACGCCGCCCCGGTGCTCGGCTTGCAGTGGGATTTCAACCCCGGCGTGATGCGCGCGAACGTCAGTGATGCCGAGGCCCAGTTGCAGGGCGTGGTCGCCAAGGCGCAGCTCGCCCGTCAGGGGATCCCGTTCCAGGTGGCCGAGGCCTATCACACGGCCCACGGGCTCGACCGGCAGATCGAGGCGCTCTCCGGCTCGAAGGAAAACACCCGCAAGTGGATGGTGTCGACCTTCATGGATTACCAGGCCGGACTGGTGGGTGGCGAGGAACTTTCCCAGGCGGTCAAGGCCAATACCGAGGCCCAGGCCGACTACTTCCGCGCGATCAACGACTACAACATGAGCGTGGCGCAACTGGCGATCGCCACCGGGGACTACCCGCAGTAGACCCACGCGACCCCGGGGATCCCGCCGTCAACGTCCGGCTCTGCGACAAAGGGGTGGGGCGACCCTTCGCGCCCGCGTCCCGCACGGCGGTTGCGGCCTCGACCAGCACAACAAACACGATCGAGAGACCTTGATGAGCATTGCATTGGCCCCGTATTTCCGTCATTCCCGTTCCTCGTTGCCCGGTCTGGGCCTGCTCGGCCTGCTGCTGGCCAGCCTGAGTCTTTCCGCTCGTGCCGAGGGGCCGACCGAGGGCGAGGCCCGCGAGCTGGTCGAGTCCACCGCCGAGGCCGTCATCACGGAGATCCGCGAAAGCCAGGAGGCGGTCGAGGCCGATCCCGAGGCGCTGCTGGCCATCGTTGACCGGCGATTGCTCCCGCACGTGGATGCCGAGCGCATGACCCGCCTGGTGCTGGGCCGCTACTACCGGCAGGCGAGTGCCACCCAGCGCGCCGAGTTCACCAAGGAATTCCAGCGGCTCCTGGTGCGTACCTATGCCGGGCCCCTCTCGGAACTGGGTGATCAGAAAATCGAGATCGTCGGCACGAGCCCGGGCGGGGCGGACGACGAACTGCTGGTCGAATCCGAGGTGTCCGGCGGTGATCTGGGCACCGTCCCGGTGGCCTACCGCATGGCCCCGGTCGACGGCGAGTGGAAGTCCTACGACGTGGTGGTCGACGGCATCAGCCTGGTGAACAACTACCGCGGCAGCTTCGCCCAGAAGATCCAGCGCGACGGGATCGACGGGTTGATCCGGACCCTGCGAGAGCAGAATGAAGACGGCCGGCGCTGAACGCGGCTGGACGTTGCGGGTCGATCCGGGCGTGATTCGCCTCGGCGGGAACCTGTTGCGTGCCGGGCTGGATCGGGATCCAGCCCATCTGCCGGCGGACGTGGTCGGTCCCGAGGTCGATGTCCATCTCGGGCAGGTCAAGCGCATCGACACCGCCGGACTTGCCTGGCTGGCTGCGCTTCAGTCCCGGGCCGAGGCAAAAGGCATCCGTCTGCGATACACTCACGCGCCCCAGGCCATGCGCCAGATGATGGCCGTCTACGGTCTCGAGGGCCTGATGCCGCTCGAGACCGGCCTGGATTAGCCCACGGCCCGAGACCCGATCCGATTTCATGAACAAGCTCCTGATCCGCGGCGGCACGCCGCTCGACGGCGAGATTCGCATCTCCGGCGCGAAGAACGCGGTGCTGCCGATGATGGCCGCCTCGCTTCTGGCCGATTCGCCGGTGACCATCGAGAACGTCCCGCATCTGCAGGACGTGACCACCACCATGGAACTGCTCGGGCGGATGGGCGCGACCCTGACCGTCGGCGACCAGATGAGTGTCGAGGTCGACACCACCACCGTCGACACCCTCGAGGCGCCCTACGATCTCGTGCGTACCATGCGCGCCTCGATCCTCACGCTCGGCCCGATGCTGGCCCGATTCAAGAAGGCACGCGTCTCCCTGCCGGGCGGTTGCGCCATCGGCACCCGCCCGGTGGATATCCACCTTCGGGGGCTGGAGGCGCTGGGCGCCGACGTGCGCGTCGAGGGTGGCTACATCGAGACCGCCGCCGAGCAGCTGGTCGGGGCGCGCATCGTCCTCGACCAGGTCACCGTCACCGGCACCGAGAACCTGATGATGGCCGCCGTGTTCGCCAAGGGCGAGACGGTGCTGGAAAACGCGGCGCGTGAACCGGAGGTGGTCGACCTTGCCAACTTCCTCAACGCCATGGGCGCGGACGTGCGCGGCGCGGGCAGCGACGTGATCCGCATCCACGGGGTCGAGCGCCTGCAGGGCGTGCGCTACCGCGTGCTGCCGGATCGCATCGAGACCGGCACCTATCTGGTCGCCGCGGCAATGACCCGAGGGCGCATCCTGGTGCGCGACACGCGCCCGGAACTGCTCGACGCGGTGCTCGCCAAGCTGGAAAAGGCCGGTGCCGAGATCGAGGTCGGCGAGGACTGGATCCGGCTCGACATGCACGGCCGTCGGCCCAGGGCGGTCGACATCCGCACCGCGCCGCACCCGGGTTTCCCCACCGACATGCAGGCGCAGTTCGTCGCCATGAACGCGGTCGCCGAGGGCACCTCGACGGTGGTCGAGACCATCTTCGAGAACCGCTTCATGCACGTGCAGGAAATCCAGCGCATGGGCGCGGACATCCACATCGAGGGCAACACCGCGGTGATTCGCGGCGTGGAGGCCCTGTCGGGCGCGCCTATCATGGCCACCGACCTGCGCGCCTCGGCCAGCCTGGTGCTTGCCGGCCTGGTCGCCCGCGGCGAGACGCTGGTCAATCGCATCTATCACATCGACCGGGGCTACGAGTCCATCGAGGAGAAGCTCTCCCGCCTCGGCGCCAATATCCAACGGATCACGAGCTGATCGCCATGTCCCAATCCGACCAGATCGTCGTCGCGCTCTCCAAGGGGCGCATCTTCAAGGAAACCCTGCCGCTGCTGGCCTCCGTGGGCATCGAGCCGCTCGAGGACCCGGACACGAGCCGCAAGCTGATCCTCGAGACCAGCGATCCGAGCGTGCGCCTGCTGATCCTGCGCGCCTCGGACGTGCCCACCTACGTCCAGCATGGCGCCGCCGATATCGGCGTGGCCGGCAAGGACGTGCTGATGGAGCACGGCGGCGAGGGCCTGTTCGAGCTGGTCGATCTCCGGATCGCCCAGTGCAAGCTGATGGTCGCCGGCAAGCCGGGCGCACTCGACCGGGCCGGTCGGATTCGCGTGGCGACCAAGTACACCCGCTCGGCGGAATCGTATTTCGCCGACCGCGGCCGGCAGATCGAACTGATCAAGCTGTACGGCTCGATGGAGCTCGCCCCGCTGGTCGATCTCGGCGACTGCATCGTCGACGTGGTCGATACCGGCAACACCCTGCGCGCCAACGGGCTCGAGCCGCTCGAGCACATCGCCGAGATCTCCTCGCGGCTGATCGTCAACCGCGCGGCGCAGAAGCTCAAGCACGCCCGGGTGAGCGATTTCGTCGAGCGAGTGGAGCAGTACCTGGAGGGCAAGTGATGATCCGTCGCATGAACGCCCGCGCCGCGGGTTTCGATCGCCAGCTCGACGAGCTGCTGGACTGGTCCGGCGTGGCCGACGATCGCGTCGAGACCATCGTGCGTGACATCCTCGCCGACGTGCGCAGGCGCGGTGACGCGGCGGTGGTGGAGCACACGCGCCGGCTTGACCGCCTGGACGTGGCCTCGGCCGACGAGCTGGAACTGTCGGCCGATCGGCTCGATGCCGCGCTCGCGGCGATCTCCGGCGAGGTGCGCGAGGCACTCGAGCTGGCCGCCGAGAGGCTGCGCGCCTACGCCGAGCGGCAGAAGGGCGAGAGCTGGAGCTACACCGAGGCCAACGGCAACGTGCTGGGCCAGCAGGTCACGCCGCTCGACCGCGTGGGACTGTACGTGCCCGGCGGCAAGGCGGCGTACCCCTCGTCGGTGCTGATGAACGCCATCCCGGCCAAGGTCGCCGGGGTCGAGCAGGTGGTCATGGTCGTGCCGACGCCCGACGGGGTGGTCAACGACACCGTGCTGGCCGCCGCCCGCATCGCCGGTGTGGACCGGGTGTTCACCGTGGGCGGGGCGCAGGCGGTCGGGGCGCTGGCCTATGGCACCGAGACGATTCCCGCGGTCGACAAGATCGTCGGCCCGGGCAACATCTTCGTCGCGGCTGCCAAGCGCGAGGTCTTCGGCCGGGTCGGCATCGACATGATCGCCGGGCCGTCGGAAATCCTGATCGTCTGCGACGGGCACACCGATCCGGACTGGATCGCGATGGATCTGTTTTCCCAGGCCGAGCACGACGAGCAGGCCCAGGCCATCCTGCTCGCCCACGACCCGGATTTCCTCGACACGGTCACCGCCTCGATCGAACGCCTGCTGCCCGAGCAGCCGCGCGCCGAGATCATCGCCAAGGCGCTGGAAACCCGCGGGGCACTGATCGAGGTGGCCGACATCGATCACGCCATCGAACTGGTCAACCGCATCGCCCCCGAACACCTCGAGCTCTCGTTCGAGGGCGCCGAGGAACGCCTGGGCGAGATCCGCAACGCTGGGGCCATCTTCGTCGGCCGCTACACCGCCGAGGCCCTGGGCGATTACTGCGCGGGTCCCAACCACGTCCTGCCGACATCCGGGACGGCGCGGTTCTCCTCGCCGCTGGGGGTCTACGACTTCCAGAAGCGCTCGAGCGTCATTCACTGCTCGGCCCAGGGCGCGGCGGAGCTGGGTCGCGTGGCCGACCGGCTCGCCCGGGCCGAGGGGCTGGAGGCCCACGCGCAATCCGCCCGTTACCGGGTCGACTCCGAGGGCTGAATCATGGCCGATGCGACGAACCGGTTCTGGTCGAACGACCTGGGCGAGCTGTCGCCCTACGTCCCGGGCGAGCAGCCCAAGATCGACGACCTGGTCAAGCTCAACACCAACGAGAACCCGTTTCCCCCGTCGCCGCGGGTGATCGAGGCGATCCGGGAGGCGGCCGACGCCGGCCTGCGGCTCTATCCGGACCCCACCAGTCTCGCGCTGCGCGAGTGCCTGGCCGAGTATCACGGCGTCACCGCCGATCAGGTGTTCGTCGGCAACGGCTCGGACGAGGTGCTGGGTTTCCTGTTCCGCGCGCTGTTCCAGCGTGGTCGGCCGGTGGTCTTCCCGGACATCACCTACTCGTTCTACCCCGTCTATTGCCGCCTGTTCGGCATCGAGCCGCGTACCGTCGCGCTGGATGACGAACTGGCCGTGGACGTCGAGGCGATGCTGGCGATCGATCCGACCAGCGTGGGCGGGGTGATCCTGCCCAATCCGAACGCCCCCACCGGGCGACTGCTGTCCATCGACCAGGTCGAGCGCCTGGTGGCGCATTTTGCCGAGTGCGCGGTGGTGATCGACGAGGCCTATGTCGATTTCGGCGGCGAGACGGCGATCGGGCTCACCGGCAGCTATCCGAACCTGCTGGTCACCCAGACCCTGTCGAAGTCGCGTTCGCTGGCCGGGTTGCGACTGGGCTTCGCCATCGGCGATACCGGGCTCATCGAGGGTTTGACGCGGGTCAAGGACAGCTTCAATTCCTACCCGGTCGATCGGCTGGCGAGCGCCGGGGCGATCGCCGCCTACGAGGACGAGGCCTATTTCGTGCAGACGCGCGACGCGATCATCCGTATGCGTGAGCGACTGACCGCGGACCTCGAGGCGCGCGGGTTCGAGGTGCTGCCGTCGGCGGCGAACTTCGTGCTGGCGCGTCACGCCCGGCATGGCGGGGCCGAGCTGGCCGACGCGTTGCGGGAGCGGCGCGTGATCGTGCGCCATTTCGTGCGCCCGAGGATCGGTGATCACCTGCGGATCACCATCGGCAGCGACGGGCAGAACGCGGCCCTGCTTGCCGCACTCGACGAGATCCTTGCCCAGGGTTGATGTGGGAGGCGGCCTGTTTTCACGTCGGCCTGCGTGTTATTCTTCGCTCGCGTTCTGGCCAGCAACAGGCCGGCCTTGACGCCACCCAATGGTGCCCTGTGTTCGTCCCTTCGCGACGGATCTCCGTGAATCCCGCCAGGCCCGGAAGGGAGCAACGGTAGCGGTCGATCCGGGCGCCGGAGACCGGCGGATGCAGGGTGCCACCCAATTGGATCCCGCGCTATGAGTTATCTGGTACTGGCACGCAAGTGGCGACCCCGGGCTTTCGACGAGATGGTCGGCCAGGGTCACGTGCTCCAGGCACTCACCAACGCGCTGGATCGTGATCGTCTCCACCACGCCTACCTGTTCACCGGCACCCGCGGCGTGGGCAAGACGACGGTCGCCCGCATCTTCGCCAAGGCGCTGAACTGCGAGCGCGGCGTCTCCAGCCGCCCCTGTGGCGAGTGTGCGGCCTGCCGCGAGATCGACTCGGGTCGCTTCGTCGACCTGATTGAGGTCGATGCCGCCTCCCGCACCAAGGTCGACGACACCCGCGAGCTGCTGGAAAACGTCGTCTACCTGCCGGTCAAGGGCCGCTTCAAGATCTACCTGATCGACGAAGTGCACATGTTCTCGCAGGCGAGCTTCAACGCCCTGTTGAAGACGCTCGAGGAGCCCCCGGAGCACGTCAAGTTCCTGCTGGCGACCACCGATCCGCACAAGCTGCCGGTAACGGTGCTTTCACGCTGCCTGCAGTTCAACCTGCGCGCGCTGCCCCAGGCACACATCCAGACCTATCTTGCCGACATCCTCGAACGCGAGGGGCTGGAGGCCGACCCGGAGGCCCTGCGGCTGGTCGGTGAGGCGGCCAACGGCTCGATGCGCGATGCGTTGAGCCTGGTCGACCAGGCGATCGGTTTCTGCGACGGCCGTCTCGAGACCGAGGTGGTCGCCGACATGCTCGGCGTCACCGACCGGCGCCTGCTTCACGGTCTGCTCGAGCGTCTCGCCGCGGGAGATGCCGAAGGTGTGTTCGCGCTGGTCGACCAGGCGTTGGAACGATCGGTGGACCCTGCGCGCCTGCTGGCCGAGCTGGCCGAGGCCGTGCACCAGTCCGCGCTGGCGCAATGGCGTCCCGACGATACCGCGACCTTGAACGTCGATGCGGCCACCCTGCAGCTCTGGTACCAGATCGCGCTGTCGGGGCGTCGTGATATCGGTTGGGCACCGTCGCCACGGGTCGGGCTGGAAATGACCCTGTTGCGCATGCTTGCCTTCGAGCCCGGTCTGTCGCCAGTTGCTCGTACGGACGATGGCGCGTCGGCCACCGAGGCCGGTCGGGCGTCGTCGGTGGTCACGTCGGAGTCCGCCAAGGCGCGGCCTGCGGCGCCAGACACCGCCACGCCGCAGCCAGCGCAGATGCCACCCACCGTCTCGGATCACCCCCCGGCCACCTACGTGGTCGAGGAGGCCGTCGACGCCCCGGTGGGCAACTCGTCGCCGGCGGACCGGCGGGCGGACGACTCGACGGCTGGTCAGAACGCGGCCGGCTCCACGGCACCGACCATGGGGCAAGGTGGCGGACGCCTGATCACCCCGGAGAACTGGTTCGAGATCGTCGGCCAGCTTTCCATGCCGGCGCGCAGCCTGGCCGAACGCTGTCACGCGACCAACGAGGATGATTCGGTGGTACTGGTGATCGACCCGGGCTTTCGCTCCATGGCTTCCAAGGCGACGCAGGAGCGACTGGTCGCGCAACTGGAACGGTTGGGCGTGAACCAGCCGGTGCGTTTCGTGGTGGGAGAGTCCTCCGCCGTGTCCGCCCCCGTCGCCCCTGCGGGCCAGACCGCGCCGGCCGGGCCGGAGGAGTCAATGGCGTCATCCGAGCGCTCAGCGCACGCCGGGCAAACCGGGCAACCGGCCCCACCGTCGTCCCCCGCGTTTGAGACGCCGGCCGAGGTGCGTGAACGCAACGAGCGGGCTGCGCGCGAGGCGCGTGTGGCATCGCTACGCGAGCATCCGGCGGCACAGGTCCTGTCCGAGCGTGCCGGGGCCGAACTGATCCAAGAATCCGTGCGCCCGCTGGGTGATCACGGTGCAATCAACGAACGTTAGCCAGCAGGAGACATCCGCAGATGAAAGGTGGAATCGGCAACCTGATGAAGCAGGCGCAGGCGATGCAGGAGAACATGCAGCGCATGCAGGAAGAAGTCGCCAAGATGGAGGTCGAGGGGCAGTCCGGTGGCGGGTTGGTCAAGGTGACCATGACCGGCAAGCACGAGGCACGCCGCGTCTCGATCGATCCGAGTCTTTTCGAAGACGACAAGGACATGCTCGAGGACCTGATCGCCGCGGCGATCAACGATGCCGCCCGGCGCATCGAACAGGAGCAGCAGGAGAAGATGTCCGGCATGACCGCCGGCATGAACCTTCCGCCGGGCTTCAAGATGCCGTTCTGAATCGGCTGCAGCTGTCCTGCCGCCCGATCCGCCCCGGGTCGGGCGTTTCTCGTTCGGGAGACGTAATTCGTGCAATTCTCGCCCAGTTTCCAGCAATTGATCGACGCCCTGCGTTGCCTGCCCACCGTGGGTCAGAAGACCGCCCAGCGCATGGCGCTGCATCTGCTCGAGCGCGACCGCTCCGGTGCGGGGCGACTGGCCGAGGCAATCGGCGAGGCGCTCGAGAAGCTGGGGCATTGCCGTTCCTGCCGGGTGTTCACCGAGGGCGAGATCTGCCCGATCTGTGCCGACGACCAGCGGGACGACAGCCTGCTGTGCGTGGTCGAGTCACCGGCCGACTGGATCGCGATCGAGTCTTCCGGTGCCTACCAGGGACGCTACTTCCTGTTGCTTGGCCGGCTTTCGCCGCTCGACGGGATCGGCCCGGACGAACTCAGGCTCGATCAACTGGCCGAGCGCCTCGATCGGCCGGGCATCGAGGAGGTGATCCTTGCCACCAGCGCCACGATCGAAGGCGAGGCGACGGCCGGCTACGTCAGCGAGCTGGCCCGTTCCCGTGGTCTACGCGTCACGCGCCTGGCCCAGGGAGTGCCCATGGGTGGCGAGCTCGAGTACATCGATGCAAGCACGCTGAGCCTGGCGCTCAAGGGTCGTCGCGAGGCCGAGTCGTGATACGCGCTGATGTAATCATAAGCGTGATGGATGTAATATAAGTTTCTCCTGATTTGCTTGGAGAAACCGCCATGTCCCGAACCCGTCCCTTTGCGGCATTCGCCGCGACGTTACTGCTCACCGCACCGTTGTTCACGACAAGTGTCGTAGCGGCTGAGGCCGCCAAGCCGGCAGCCATCGGGGCAGGCGACCCGTTTCCGAACTGGGAACTCGATGATCAGCACGGGAAGACCCACCAGCTGCCCGGTCATTCCACCGAGGCAATCCTGTTTTCGCGTTCCAAGCAGGCCGACGAGACGTTGTCGCCCGTGGTCGAGGCGGTCGTCGGTGAACAACTGATCGACGGCGAGATCGTCTACCTCTCCGACATCAGCCGGATGCCGGGGCTGATCAGCCGCCTGTTCGCGCTGCCGAGTCTGCGTGATCGGGATTACCCTGTGGTGCTGATACGCGAGGAGGGCGTATCGGAGCCGTTAGTGACGGAAACCGACTGTCTGGCCCTTTACCGCGTCGAGCGGGGCACGGTGGTTGACCGCGAGGACCTGTGCAGCGAGGAGGACGTGCGGGACGCGTTCTAGGGAATCTCTACGCGATTCGGTGCGTCACCGGCTTGCGGGTTTGCCCGCAAATCAAGACGGCGGACCGTTGGAGGGCTCATTGCCCGTCGAGGAGCGGCAACGCGGAGGGCGGGAAGACCCTCAAAGCCAACCCGGGCCGGGCAGCCAGGGGCCCATCTGTGGCGGTGCCGATCTAGTACAGGGCGATGGCCCTTCACGGCGGAAGGCGTCTTGCATCTGGACCTCGGGAGGTCCCGCAGAGATGCCACTGAATCCTGCAGATCACACCTAGATGGTGGTGTTGTTCTGCTCGTCGATCAGTGTGTCCGGGCCGGTCGCATCGGGATCGGCGGGGTTGTGGATGACCCGGTCGCGCCCCTTGCGCTTGGCGGCCAGCAGGGCGTCATCGGCGCGCTGGATGACACTGTCGACGTAATCCTGCGCGATCACGTTGGTCAGCCCGATCGAGATGGTCAGCTCGCCGAGCTCGCGCCCGCTCTCGGCCAGGCGCAACTTCGACTGCGAAATGATGTTGCGCAGTTTGTTGGCCACGGCGATGGCCCCGTCGGTGGGTGTGTCGGGCAGCACGATGGCGAATTCCTCGCCACCGTAACGCAGGACCTGGTCCTGGCCCTTGACGTGCTCCTTGAGCGTCCGAGCGATGAATCGCAGGATCTTGTCGCCCACCAGGTGCCCGTAGTTGTCATTGATGTGCTTGAAGTGATCGATATCGGCCAGCAGGAAGGCCCCCGGCTCGCTGGCCGACAAGGCGGCGGTGATCTGTTTCTGTAGCAGGTCGTTGAGGCCGCGACGGTTCGGCAGGCCGGTGAGCGGATCGGTACGCGCGTCGCGTCGGGCGGTCTCCAGCTCCTTGCGCAGCTTGGCGATCTGGTCGCCGGCGCTGTTCATCTGGTCGGAGGACTCGAGTGCGCTCTTCTCGATGTGGCGTGTGTCCTCCATGACCTCCTCGGTCAGAGCACGCAGGGCCTCGACCGACTCGCTGCGATCGATCTGGCGGACGAAGTCGCCCAGGGTCGAGGCGAAGTTCGAGAACTCGTTCCCGGTGTTGAGCATCTGCAGCATCATGTTGCGCATCACGCGCAGCATGATGTCCTGCGCGCGCGTCATCTGCTTGAGCGCGCCATTGAGCACGTGGGTGTCGAAAAGATCCTGGGCGATCTCCTGCGTCAGGCCCTTGCTGCTGTTGATCGCGTCGTCCATGTCCTTGGTCAGGCTCGCGTCGCGCTTGAGGGCGCGCTCGTAGAAGAGCGTGATGTAGACGGGGGTGGGCGGCAGGCCGAGCTCGGCGAGTTGCGAAAGGACCATGCGCATGATCTCGCTGGCCTGGCCACGGTCGTGGGTGTAATCGAACATGGTCGGTTCCGGTCGTTTGCGCCGCAAGGGCGTGTGATCGCTTTATCGTTCTGCTCCCGGCCGTTGTTTGGCCGAAGCCAAGGCGTCTCAGTCGTCCAGGAGCTCGGACAGTTCGCGTGACAGCTGGTGTTCTTCCACGCCGTTGGCCTGCAACAGCTCGCGCAGGTGGGTCAGGGCATCCAGTTCGATGCTCGACCAGGCAAGGGCGACACAGCGGCTAGGCTCACGGACGATGCGCGCGGTCAGTTCCACCAGCACGGTCTGGTCCGGGTCGGACAGGATCTGGACATCAAGCGGTCCGGCCACGCAGTCGTCACTCAGGCCGGCACCCGGTTCGAGCTCGATCAGGACGCCCTTTAACGAGACATCCAGGATCGTGCCACGCAGGGAACGTTCCGGGCAGCGGACGCGTACCGGAAGCGGAATTTCGACACGGGCGAAGCGGCGTTGCGTGATCATTCCGTTGTGATGCTCCAAGACGACAGTGGCGCTCAGTGCCGCGGTGAGTAGAGCATACGTTCTTCCCGTGACGAGCGCCACTATACCCCGGGTGCTCGCGGCGATGGGCTAGAATGCGGTGCATGCCGAACGTCATCGAAATCCGCACCCCGGGACGGGGCTTTGTCAACATCACCAGCCAGGTTCAGGCCGGGCTGTCGGGCAGTGGCCTGTGCCACCTGTTCCTGCAGCACACCAGCGCATCGCTGATCCTGACGGAGAACGTCTCGCCGGAGGTCCGAACCGACCTCGAGACGTTGATCAGCCGCGCCGCACCGGATGGTGACCCCGCCTATCGACACGACGACGAAGGCCCAGACGACATGGCAGCGCACTTTCGTACCCTGCTGGCCGGCCACGAGCTCTCCGTTCCGGTCGCCGACGGCCGGCTGATGCTCGGCACGTGGCAGGGGGTGTTCCTGTGGGAGCACCGCACCCACCCGCATCGCCGTCGCGTCGTGATCACCCAGCTGCCCGAGCGGCAATGAACGTACCGGCCAGTGGCTGGCCGCTCGAGACGGCCGTGCTGACCTGGAACGACGACGAGACTCCGCGCAGCGAGGCGTTCGGTGACGTCTACTTCTCGCGTGCCGGCGGCTTTGGCGAAAGCGAGCACGTCTTTCTGTCCGGCAACGACCTGCCTGCCCGATTCTCCGCCGGCGAGGGCACCCGCGTCCTCGAAACCGGCTTCGGTACCGGCCGGAACTTCCTGGCCACCGCCTTGCTGTTCCTCGAGCTCGCCCCGCCCGAGACGTCGCTCGACTTCGTCAGCCTGGAAAAGCATCCCGTCGCCGAACACGACCTGCCGCGCCTGGCCCAGGCCCAACGGCGGCTGGCGAACCGATGGCTCGAGGGGCATCCCCGGTTCGCCTCCGGTGCCGAGGCACGATTCCATGACCTGCAATCCGCGCTGCATGTGCAGTGGCCCGATCCCGTGCCGGGGTTTCACCGCCGGTTTCTGGCCGGGGGACGGATCCGGCTGACGATGATCTGGGGTGATGCCACCGAGCAGTTGCCGCGCATCGAGGGCCGGTTCGATGCCTTCTATCTCGACGGCTTCGCCCCCGACCGCAACCCCGAGTTGTGGCAGGAGGCGTTGATCGAGCAACTCGCGCATCGTGCCGCGCCGGGGGCGACTGCCGCGACCTATTCCGCCGCCCGCCGGGTGCGCGAGGCGTTGGCCGCGGCGGGCTTCGCCACCGAAAAGCGCCCGGGATTCGGCCGCAAGCGCGACATGCTGGTCGCGCGTCGTGCGGATGACACCGCTCCCCAGGCTGGCCATGACGACATCCCGAGTCAGGGTGCGGTGGCGGTGCTCGGGGCAGGCATGGCGGGGGCCACGGTCGCTCGGGCACTATCCCGGCGCGGTCGTGAGGTCATGGTGTTCGAGTCGGGCAGCGAGCCGGCGGGCGGTGGGTCCGGCAATCCGGCGGGGCTGGTCGCCCCGGTCATCAGTCGCGACTGGAACCGCCTGTCGCAACTGACCGCGACGGGGATGGGGTTCATGCGCGCCGAACTGGGCGCGTTGGTCGACGGGCAGACCGCGGCATTCGATGGGGTGATCAAGCTCGCCCGCAGCGAGCGCCACGCCGACCGTCAGGCCGGGATCGCCGCCGAGCTGCGGCCCGAGCCCGCGTTCGCCCGGTGGTGTCCGCCCGACGATCTTGCGGCCCTGAGCGGGGTGAGCGACATCGACTCGCCGGGCTGGTGGTTTCCGTCCGCCGGCTGGTTGCGGCCGCGGGCCGTCGTCGCCAGCTGGCTGGCGGCGCCCGGCGTCGATTCGCGCCTCGAGTCGCCGGTGACGGGCATCGAGGGGCGGGGCGGGGCGTGGTATCTGCGGACCGTGTCGGGGGAGCGTCACGGGCCGTATGCCGAGCTGGTCGTCGCCGCCGGGCCGGCCACCGGTGACCTGGTGTTGCCCCTGTCACGCTGGATCGAGCCCTGTCGCGGGCAGGTCAGCTGGGGGAATCCGGCCCGGTCTGCCGAGACTGCCGGTACGGGGACGGGCGTGCGCGGGCGTCCGCTGATGCGAGAGGGGTACTGCCTGGACCTGCCGGGCGGTGAGCGCCTGTTCGGGGCGAGCTTCCTTCCCGGCGACGAGTCGCTCGAGGTGCGGGAGGACGAGCAGGAGGAAAACCGACAGCGGCTGGTCGGGATCGCGCCTTCGCTGGCGGCGGGGCTGTCGGCCGCCTCGCTGCAGGGACGCGCCTCGTTGCGCGCGACCACCCCGGACCGCCTGCCGATCGTCGGCCGGCTTGCCGAGGGGTTGTGGGTGTCCACCGGTCACGGCGCGCGCGGGTTGACCTGGTCGGCCTTGCTGGCCGAGTTCCTCGCCTCGCGGATCGAGGGCAGCCCGTCGCCGTTGCCCCGGGAACTGGCCGAGGCCCTGCGCCCGCAGCGGTTCGACGAGCGGGCGGCGCGCAAGGCGGCGCGACAGGGCCGGTAAGCGGTCTCAGTCGGCCAGGCGGCGGATCCGTTCGCGCTGGGCGGCGAGTTCCTCGAGCTCGGCCTCGAACCCGGCCAGTCGCTCGCGCTCCTGGTCGACCACCGCCTCCGGGGCGCGCTCGACGAAATTGGCGTTGGACAACTTGCCGCGTGCCTTCTCGATCTGCTTCTCGATGCCCTCGACCGCCTTGTTGAGGCGTTCGAGTTCCGCGTCGACGTCGATCAGGCCGGCCAGCGGGATGTGGACCTGCATCTTGCCGACCAGGGCCATGGCGGTCTCCGGCAGCTCGCCCTCGATTTCCTCGACCGACTCGATCCGCGCGACGGTAGTCAGCAGCGGCTCGAGCTCGCGGATGCGGGCCCGGTCGGCCTCGTTCGCCTCGGTGACCAGCACCGGCAGCGGCTTGCCCGGCGGGATGTCCATCTCGGCGCGAATCCGGCGCACGCCGAGGATGAAGCCCTGCAGCCACTCGATTGACTGACCGGCCTCGGCGTCGATCTTCGACTCGTCGGCGACCGGGAACGGCGCGGTCATGATGCTGTCGTCGGCCGCCTGCTTGGTGCCGGCCAGCGGCGCGACGCGCTGCCAGATGGTCTCGGTGATGTAGGGGATGAACGGGTGGAGCAGGCGCAGCAGGGTCTCGAGTACCCGCACGAGGGTGCGACGGGTACCGCGCTGGGCGGCCTCGTCGCCGTGCTTGATCGCCGGCTTGGTCAGCTCCAGGTACCAGTCGCAGTAGGTGCTCCAGGTGAAGTCGTAGAGCGTTTGCGCGGCGAGATCGAAGCGATAGGTCTCCAGGTGCCGGGTGACCGTGGCCTCGCAGGCCTGCAGCTCGCCGATGATCCAGCGGTCGGCGGTGCCCAGCGTGACCGGCTCGCCACCCAGCCCCGTGTCTTCGCCCTCGCACTGCATCAGCACGAAGCGGCTGGCGTTCCAGAGCTTGTTGCAGAAGTTGCGGTAGCCCTTGACCCGCTCGAGGTCGAAGCTGATGTCGCGCCCGGTGGTCGCCTGGGCGGCGAAGGTGAAGCGCAGCGCGTCGGTGCCGTGCGCCTCTAGCCCCGCGGGAAACTCCTCGCGGGTGTGCTTCTCGATCTGTCTGGCCTTCTTCGGCTGCATCAGGCCGGTGGTGCGCTTTTCCACCAGTGACTCGAGGTCGATGCCGTCGATGATGTCGATCGGGTCGAGCACGTTGCCCTTGGACTTGGACATCTTCTGGCCGTGGGCGTCGCGCACCAGCCCGTGGACATAGACCTCGCGGAACGGCACGTCGCCGCCGAAGTACTTGCCCATCATCACCATCCGGGCGACCCAGAAGAAGATGATGTCGAAGCCCGTGACCAGCACGCTGGTGGGGTAGAAGCGTTCGAGCTCGGCGGTCTGCTCCGGCCAGCCCAGCGTGGAGAACGGCCACAGCGCCGAGGAGAACCAGGTGTCGAGCACGTCCTCGTCCTGGGTCAGCGCCACGTCGGCGGCGATGTCGTACTTCGCGCGCACCTCGGCCTCGTCGCGGCCGACGAACAGGTTGCCGTCCGCGTCGAACCACGCCGGGATACGGTGGCCCCACCACAGCTGGCGGCTGATGCACCAGTCCTGGATGTTCTCCAGCCACTGGAAGTAGGTGTTCTCCCAGTTGCCGGGCACGAAACGGATGTCGCCCGAGCGCACCGCGTCGATGGCAGGCTCGGTAATCGCCTTCTTCCCGCCCGGCGTGCCCTTGGCCGTCTCGTCGCGGGTGAGATCGACGAACCACTGGTCGGTCAGCAGCGGCTCGATCACCGTGCCGCTGCGATCGCCACGCGGGACCATCAACTTGTGTTCGTCGATCTGCACCAGCAGGCCCTCGGCCTCGAGGTCCGCCACGATCTGGCGGCGCGCCTCGTAGCGGTCGAGCCCCCGGTAGCGCTCGGGCAGGTGCGGGTCGGTGCTTGCCGCCGCCTCGCCGACGCATTCGGCCGTCTCGCGGATGGCGGCGGTTTCGGTCAGCACGTTGAGCATCGGCAGATCGTGGCGCTGGCCGATGGCGTAATCGTTGAAGTCGTGCGCCGGGGTGATCTTCACGCAGCCGGAACCGAACTCGGGGTCGACGTAGTCGTCGCCGATGATCGGGATCTGGCGCCCGACCAGCGGCAGGGTGATCGTCTGACCGATCAGGTGCCTGTAACGCTCGTCTTCCGGGTGAACGGCCAC
>NZ_JBKHFB010000013.1:0-39555 GCF_046540515.1 Guyparkeria sp. | reverse complement strand
GGTCGGACCGTGTATTCGTGCGACTCGTCTCCGAGCACCTCCTCGGGATCGGCGGTCAGCTGACGCATCACCGCCCGGGCCACCATGTCGTCGGGATGGCGCTCGAGGTAACGCGCCAGGTCGCGACGCCCGTGCGCGTAACCACCGCGCTGCAGATCCTCGAGGATCGCGTCCAACGAGCGCCGGTCGGCCGGCGGGGCAACGTCCGGCGGCTCGGCCTCGGCCGCCTCGGCGGCCGCATCATCGTCATTGGTCTTTCCCTGCAGGCGGTCGTCGAGCTCGCCGAGCTGCGCACAACCGGCCATGAAGGCCGCACTCAGCAGCAGGGCGAATACCTGGACGAGGCGGGTTGGGAAATGGGAATGTCCACCGACAGTCATCATGGTCCGTTTGCCGTAGGTCGAGGAAATGGATTCAGGTAATCGACAGCCGCCCCGCCAGGCGAGCCAGCCAGGAGGGGGAACGCTCGGGGCGCGCGAGAATCAGGCCGAGATTGTCGCCCGCCTCTCCGCCGCGCCGCGCCCCCAGGACGAGCCCGTCGTACAGAGCGGTGGCCAGGTCCCGGGCGCGCAACAGACCGGCGAGCTCGGAGCGGCTCAGGGTTTCCCAGACGCCGTCGCTGCACAGGACGAACCCGTCGCCGGGCCGAGTGGCGGCGTAACCGTGTTCGACCTCGGGCGGCTCGCTGCCACCAAGCCCGCGCAGCAGGACGTGCTGATCGGGGTCGTGGGCGAGATCGGCCTCGCGAATCTCGCCACGATCGAGCTTCAGCCGGGCCAGGCTGTGATCGCGGGTGACGCTCAGGCAGCGCCGGCCACGAAAGTGGTACAGACGGCTGTCGCCGACGTGGACCCAGAAGGCCTGCCCCTCGCGCAGCAGCAGGGCGACGATGGTCGAATGCGGTTCGGCCGCCACCCAGGCATTGCGCCGCCGGATTTCCGCGTGCGCGGCCTGACAGAGGGTTTCCAGGAACAGGGCGCCCGGCTGGTCGCGCCAGACCCGCTCGTCCCACAACTCGCGGGCGGCGTGGACGACCCCGCCCGAGGCCAGCTCGCCGGCGCCGTCGCCGCCCATGCCGTCGGCCAGCACCAGCAGGGTGGTCGCCTCACGCGCGTCGTGCAGGCAGATCAGGTCATCCTGCTGGGACGGGCGCCCGCCGGGTGCGAGCCCGCAGGCCACGCCCGGCGGGGTCCCCGGCACCACCCGTATGTCGAACTGACCGTCCTGGTTCATGCCCGCGAGCGCTCCTGGTTCGCCTGTCTGTCGAGCCGGCGGCGTGCCGACCGGCCGTCGGGGCAGTATAGCCCGACGTCTGGCGGCCGGGCGCTGCCATTTCGAGCCCGCTCGGCGCCTCGCGCCGGGCACGGCAACCCGTCAAGGCCATGGCCATGGCGACCGGCCCGGCTCAGTCGGCTGTTTCCTGGGCTTCCAGCCACTCGGTCTCGACGGTCTCGAGCCGGGTGGCGACCTCGCCCCGCTCGGCCTGCAGGCGCGCGACTTCGGCGTCATGCTGCCCGTCATACAGCAGCGGGTCGGCCAGGGCCACGTCGATCTCGGCCAGCCGGCCACCGAGGCGCTCGACTTCCGCCTCGAGGCGGTCAAGCTGCTTTTGCCGCTGCCTGGCTTGCGCACGCGAGGCCTTGTCGCGCGGTTTGCCCCAGCTCGCCGGATCGGCCGGCGCCCGCTTGCCGGCCTTTCCCTTCGGCTTGTCGGCCGCCTGCTCGCGATTGTGGGCGCGGCGCCGCTCGGTGACCGCCTCGCGGTAGTCGTCGAGGTCGCCATCGAACGGCAGGGCGGCGCCGTCCCGCACCCACCAGAACCGATCGCAGACCAGCTCGATCAGGCTCTTGTCGTGCGAGACCACCAGGATCGCCCCCTCGAAGGTCTGCAATGCCTCGGCCAGCGCCTCGCGCATGGCGAGATCCAGGTGGTTGGTCGGCTCGTCGAGGATCAGGAGGTTGGGCGCCTTCCAGACCAGCAGGGCGAGCGCCAGGCGCGCCTTTTCGCCACCGGAGAACGGTGCGATCGGCTCGAAGATGCGATCGCCGACAAAGCCGAACCGACCGAGGAAGTCGCGCAGCTTCTGGGTGGTGCCGCTCTTGCCGGCGACCCGCTCGAGCGCGATCAGCGGGGTATCGCGCGGGTCGAGCTGGTCGAGCTGGTGCTGGGTGTAGTAGCCCACCTGCACGCCGGGGGCGACGAAGCGATCACCCGACAGCCAGGTCGGCCCGCCCTCGGCGATCACGCGGATCAGCGTGGTCTTGCCCGCGCCGTTCGCGCCCAGCACGCCGATGCGGTCGCCGGCGCGGACCTGCAGCGAGACGTCCGCGAGCAGCGGCTTGTCGTCGTAGCCGATGGCGACGTCCTCGAGCGTGACCATCGGATCCGGGGCGCGCTTCGGTGTCGGGAAGTAGAAGGAGAAATCGTCCCGGTCGGCGTGGCTCGCGGCGATCGTCGGCAGCCGTTCGAGCGCCTTGACCCGGCTCTGCGCGGCGCGCGCCTTGGTCGCCTTCGCGCGGAAGCGGTCGATGAAGACCTGCAGGCGCTCGCGCTCCTTGGCGATCTTGTCCGCCAGCGCGGCGTTCTGCGCCAGGCGCTCGGCGCGCATCGCCTCGAAGTCGCTGTAGTGCCCGGTGTAGAGGTTGAGCTTCTGGTTCTCGATGTGCGCGATATGCGTGCAGACGTGATCGAGAAAGTCGCGGTCGTGCGAGACCACGATCAGGGTGCCCGGGTAGTTCACCAGCCAGTCGGCCAGCCAGAACACCGCGTCGAGATCGAGGTGGTTGGTCGGCTCGTCGAGCAGCAGGATGTCGGAGGGCGCGATCAGCGCGCGCGCCAGGTTCAATCGCATCCGCCAGCCGCCGGAGAAGCTCGAGACCGGGTTGTCGATCGACGCGGGCGCAAAGCCCAGCCCGTCGAGCAGGCGGGCGGCGCGCGCCCGGGCGGTGAACCCACCGATCGCCTCGAACTCGGGGTAGATCTCGGCCATGCGCATGCCGTCGTTTTCGGCCTCGGCCTCGAGCAGCGCGGCATTCAGCCGGGCGTAGTCACGATCGCCATCGAGGACGTAGTCGACCGCCGAGGCCTCCAGCGCCGGGGTTTCCTGCTCCACGGTGGCCATGCGCTGACCACCGGCCCACTCGATGTCCCCCGAATCCGGGGCGATCTCGCCCTCGAACATCGCCAGCAGGCTCGACTTGCCGGTACCGTTCTTGCCCACCAGGCCCATGCGCTGACCGGGCAGGAGCGTGAGATCGGCATCCTCGAGCAGCAACTGCGTGCCGCGACGAAGGGAAACGGACTTCAACTGGATCATGCGGTCTCCAATCGGAATCGACGCCGGGTCATGTAGCGTCGGATAATGAGCGTGGCAATAGCGCGTCGAGCGTTTAACACTCCACACACGCTGACCGTGAGGCAAGTTTCCCCTTGTGCCTTGCCTCGCGAGCGGGAAATCGCAGGGACGGGCCGGCATGGACGCCGGCCCGAGGTTCGCCGCGACAGGATGTCGCGTCGAACCGTGCCCGTCAGCGATTTTCCGCTCGCGAGGCCGATCGTCGCGGATGCAGTCCGCGGCGATCGGGCCCGCAGGGCCAAGGCGCCGGGGTGTCTTCTTTTCGTCGGTTTTCTTGGACAAGCAAGAAAATCGACTCGCGCGCCTGCACCGTAGCCATGCAAGAACCACCCACTCCTTCCGGCGCGCGAAACTACCACGCCGCTCGATCAGGGCAACGACGCGCCCGTGTCAGGCAAGCAGAACCCCAAAACCAAAAAGGCCGGGACCCCAAACGGGGCCCCGGCCGGGGAATTTGGTCGGAGTGGCAGGATTCGAACCTACGACCCCTACGTCCCGAACGTAGTGCTCTACCAGGCTGAGCTACACTCCGAAAGACCGTCGACGCCTGAAACGTCAGTGGTCGCGCTGAACGCTGATGTCCGCCAGGGCGGCCATCGCTCGGGAATGGACACTGTCGGGGAGAACCCCCAGTGCCTGCTTGGCCGCTTCGGCCTCGCGTTCAGCGAGCGCAGAAGTATACGAGAGTGCGTCGGTCCGTTCAACTACTTCGAGCACCTCGTCGATCCGCTCGGCCGACTGCGATTCGATCGCCTCCCGAACCCGCTCGGCACTGGCCGCGTCCGCCCGCGCCATGGCGATGATCAGCGGCAGGGTCGGCTTGCCCTCGGCGAGATCGTCGCCGACGTGCTTGCCGGTCTGCGCCTCGTCGCCGCGATAGTCGAGCACGTCGTCGATCAGCTGGAAGGCCACGCCCAGGCGGTAGCCGTAATCGCCCAGGGCGCGCTCGGTGGCCTCGTCGCGGTCGTCGAGCACGGCGGCCAGCCGGCAGGCGGCCTCGAACAGGGTGGCCGTCTTGCGACCGATCACGTCCATGTAACGCGCCTCGGAAACCGACGCATCGCCGATGTTCATCAGCTGCATCACCTCACCCTCGGCGATGCGGTTGGTGGCATCGGCGAGGATGGCCATCACCCGCGGGCGCTCGACCTCGACCATCATCTGGAAGGCTCGCGAGTAGAGGAAATCGCCGGTAAGCACCGAGGCGGCGTTGCCGAAGCGGGCATTGGCCGTGTCGCGCCCGCGGCGCAGCGTCGACTCGTCGACCACGTCGTCGTGCAGCAGGGTGGCGGTGTGGATGAACTCCACCACCGCGGCGAGCTGCGCCGAGCCGGCGACGTCAGCCGCCTCGCCGCGCAGCGCCCGACTGGCGAGCATCAGCAGCAGCGGACGGAAGCGCTTGCCGCCGGAATGGACGATGTAGCTGCCCAGCTGGTTGATCAGGGCGACGTCCGAGCCGAGGCGATGCAGGATCACGCGGTCGACGGCCTGCATGTCGTCGGCCATCAATGCGCGAATCTCGTTCAACTGCATGCTCATCGTCTCGCTCGGTTGGGGGTGAGGCGGCACCGGCAATCGCGGACCGTCGCCAACCTTACACCATGGTCCGATAACCGACTACCGGAACCAGTGGGCCGGAAGCGACCGGGCCAGGGTCTCGCGCGCCGCCTGGAAGGCGTTTTCGTCGACCTCGTCGCCCGCAAAGCAGATCCGGTCGAGGGTAGAGCGTGCCGCGAGCCAGTCTGTCGGCGCACCACGGGCCGCCAGTTCGACACGAGACGGCGCCGGCATCGGGCTTGGCAACCCGGCGAGTTGCCGGTTGAGGCACTCTCGCAGGGTGCGCGGATCGGAGGCCGAACCCAGTTCATGCTGCGCCTGCCGCCAGGCCCGGCGGGCGATCGCCCATCGCCACCCGGCGCGGCCCAGCGGCAGCATCACCACCAAGGCCAGCAAGCCGCCGATCAACCAGGGCAACGCGGCCCGTATGGCCGCCCAGCGGCGCTCGGCCGGCTCGGCCCGCCAGGCCACCGATTGCGCGTCGTGTTGAAGGTAGCGAGGCTCGGCCGCCGCAGTCTCGGCGCTCTCCCTGATCTGGCGGGGATCGATGTACGGCAGGGTGATGGCCGGCAGCCGGGCCTCGCGCCCGCCCTCGGCGTCGCCCTCGCCCGACGGCAGGATCGAGAAACGCACCTCCCAGGCGTCGGCCAGCGGCCCCATCTCTTCCGCGGCCGCCTGTTCCGGGGCCCGACGAATCGCCGGCTCGTCGAGCCGCAGCCCGGACGGCGCGGTGAGCTGGGCGTGCAGCAGCTGTTCGATCGCCTTGGCCGACAGCCCCTCGCCGACCACGGTGAAACGCCACTCGCCCGGCTCGCCGGCGACCAGGTCGCTCACTTCTGCCCCGCTCAGCCGGATCGCCGGGGTGACCGGCAGGTACTCGGGCCAGTGGGCCGGCAGGCGAGTCACCTCGAGCCGGCGCGCCACCGGTAGCCAGGCGTATTCGCTCTGGGCACGACCGACCACGTCGAACTCGATGCGCTGGAACTCCAGCGTGACCTCGCCGGGGCGCAACGCCTGGACCGCCCAGCGGTAATGGCGACGGTTCACGCGCCGGCCGTCCATCTCGACGGTGTCCTGGCCGGCCTCGAGCAGTTGCGCGTCGATGCCCGCCCCGGCGGGCCGGTGGACCTCGACGCCGCGCAGCTGCCGGGAGGGGTCGAGGATGGTCTGGGTGACGAGGAAGGACTCTCGCTGTACCGGGTCGATCGCCGATACTTCGGTCTCGACGATCACCCCACGCGGCGGACGCCCCGCACCGTCGCGACTGACCCGCTCGGCGACGGGCGGCAACGGCTCGATCGGTCCGAGTTCGACGCGCTCGGCAAAGCCGTCGCGCTCGCGGTCGCGATCGGGACGCGGGATGTCGGCGATCGCCGGCACGGCCGTTGCCAGGAGCAGCGCGAACAACGCAGTCCGCCGCGCCGTTCGCCATCCGAGCGATCGTACGGCACTCATTCCTCGTCCCCCGACTCGTCATCGACCAGCCCCTGGCGGACAATCGACTTGTAGGGCTGCTGACGCAGCAGGCCATCGAGCGGCGGCGCCGGGCGATCCTCGATCCGCTCGAGTTTCTTGCGCGCCCCGCCGAGCAGCCCCTCGTCGAGCGCGAAGGCCTCTCCATCGCCACGCTCCTGCTCGGCGACCGCGCCTCCCTGACCGCTACCCTCGCTCTCGAGAAGTTCCTCGGCCATCTCGGCGCCCTGCGTCTCGTCCACCTCGCGCGGCTGGTTGGAATCGTAGCCCTGGAATTCCGGACGTTCCTCGTCGGCCTCCTCGCGCCCGCCCCCCAGAATGGACGCGACCAGGTCGCGGTTGTGCCGCGCGTCGTCGTGCTCGGGGTCGATCGCGAGTACCGCCTCGAAGGCATCCACCGCGCCTCGATAGCGCCGCGCCAGGGTCATGGCGTTGCCGAGATTGAACAGCGCCAGCAGTCGCTGCTCGTCGGTCTCCGCCAGCCAGGACGCCGCCTGCAGTCGTTCGACGGCATGTGGATAGTCGGCGCGACGAAACGCCGCCAGACCACTGCCCAGGCGGGCGTCGAAGCCGGCGGCACGATCGAAATCGCTCTGCGCCCGGGCGAACTCGCCGGCCTCGAAGGCCTGCCAGGCCCGGTCAAGGTGGGCCTCGCGCTCGACCTCGTCGACCAGCGGGGCCGCCCCGGCCACCGTGAACAACACCGGGGCGAGCACGACCGCCATCACGATCGCGGCTACACGCCAGCGGCGGGTGCCGGGCAAGGCCCAGTCGAGTACCAGATGGATGACCAACGCAACCACCGCCCCCCACAGGGCGAGCACCGCCAACGAGCGATACCCCTCGACGGTGTCCGGCGACCGTGACGGCGTCGGCAACGCCTGGATGCGCTCGCGCAGGAAGTCGGCGTCCTCGGCCAGCACACCGGTCTGTCGCGCCGCGCCATCCGTGAGCGAGGCGACCTCCGCGACGCGATCGAAGGCGGGCTCGGAGACGATCACCTCGTTGTCGTCGTTGCGCCGCGGCTGGCCATCCTTGAATAGCGGCGTCCGCTCGCGGGCCATTGCGATGGCGAACAGGGGGATGCCCCGCTCCGCGAGCCGATCGGCTGCCGCAAGCACTCGGCTGCCTGCCTCGCCGGCGAACTGGCGGCCATCGGCGGAGGTCACCCAGACCACCGCGCCGCCCTGCAAGGCGGACATCTCGGCGGCCAGCTCGAGCGCGCGATCCGGACGGACAACCAGCTGGTCGCCGACCAGATCCGGCAGGTGACTGACGTAGAAACTCAGGAGGCGACTGTCCGGGCTCGGCGGCAACAGGATCGCGGCCGTGTCCACCGAACGCAGCAGACCCATCGGGCGGGCCGCCAGCGACTCGACCAGCAAATCGATGAGCATCACCGCGCGCTCGGAGCGGTCGGGATCGACGTCCTGTCCGCTCATTGCCGCCGACCCGTCGACGATGAACAGCACCGGCGCGCGAGACTCCTCCGACGACTCCCGATCCTCGGCCACGCGCGGATCGGCCAGGGCGAGCACGGCGAACAGCCAGAACAGGATCCAGAGCGCCCACGCGGCACGACGGGCGCCCCGGGCGCGAGCCGCACTGCCGGTCGTGCCGGCAAAGGCCCAGTCGCGCAGCTCCGGGTCGGCGTAGGCATCCAGCCGCGTCCGACGCCGACGACGCCACAGGGCGAGCCCGACGGGCACCAGCAGCAACCACAGCGCCTCGGGATGGGCCAGCACGGGCCACGTCTCGGCGCCAAGCAGCAGGTGCCAGAGATCGATCAGGCTGTCGACGGATGAATCCATGTTCAGCACCTTCAGGCGGCCAGACGGATGTTGAGAATCTGGGCGACAAGCAGGGCTACCAGTCCCAGCGCGAGGAACCAGACGAGCAGCGACTCTCGCTCACGCCGGGTTTCCGCCCCGTCGTTCTCGGGTTCGTGACGCTCGATCACCTCGGTCACCGCGAGCAGGGCCTCGCGATCACCCGCGGCGATCGCCTCCCCGCCGGACAGCCGTGCCAGGTCCTCGAGCGTGGGATCACCGTCGGCGGGCTCGGTGTCCTTCGGGGCAAGATTGATGGTGAACAGCTCGATGTTTTCCGCCCGCGCCAGGGTCAGGGCCTCGGCCGGACTCATCTCGCCGCCGGTGTTGACCCCGTCGGTCCACACCAGCAGCTGTGGCGGCGCCTCGCCGCGCTCGCGGCGTTCGGCGATCGATTCCATCGCCACGGCTAGGCCATCGCCGAGCGCGGTGGCACTGCCGTCGAGCCCCGGCTCGAGCTGCTCAATCCAGAAACGCAGCGCGTCGTGGTCGTCCGTTTCCGGCACCACTGTCCCGGCCGAATCGGTGACCACCATCAGCGAGAAACGATCCTGCGGGTGTTCGTCGATGAACGCCTCCAGCGCCTCGCGCATCATCTCCATGCGCGAGACCGGCTGGTCCGCTGCATCACGGAAATCGCGCGTGGACATGCTGGGGCTGGCGTCCACCAGCAGCACGATCGAGCGGGCCGGGGCCTGCCGGTCCACGGACTCGCCCACCCACACCGGGCGAGCCAATGCCGTGATCAGGGCCGTCAGGGCGACCAGCAGGGCGGCCAGCAGCCAGCGCTGCCCCCCGCGTGGTCCGGCACCGTCCGTGTCACGACCCAGTGCCGGATGACGCAGCAGCCTCGAGGGCGGGCGGTCGCGCACCCGGCGCGACCAGGCCGGGTAGACCAGCGGCAGGGCCGCGAGCAGTAGCAGAACCCAGGGGGAATCGAAGCCGATCATGACGCCTCCCTGCGCCAGACGGCGCGACGCATCGTGCGCAGCCGGGCGGCCAGCGATGCGCGCCGGGCATCGGGGACCGTCTCGGTGCGCTGGGCGAAGCGTTCGTGGTCGATCTCGCGCACCCAGGCCGACCACGGCTCGGCCAGCCGATCGCGCCGAGGCGCGCGCCCGCCGTGCTGCCAGCGCCCGATCGCGCCGACCACCCGGTCCTGAAGGTCACGCCAGCCAGCGGCATCGCCGACCTGTCTCGACCGGCGCTCCAGCCCCCACAAGGTCCACCACAGGCGCAGGTCGGCGCGGCGACGCCACGCCCACCAGCCCAGAAGCAAGAGCAGCACCACCGCCAGCACGACCAGCCAGGCGAGCGAGGCCTCGTCGCCGGACGACGCGCCCGACTCGGCTGTCTCGCGAGCCGCCAGCCACGGCGCGGTGTAGATGTCGACCAGCCCCTCGGGCGCCTGCTCCGGCAGGTCGCCGTCGGGGTGTGTCCAGTCGCGGTAGCCCTCGCTCATGCCGGCGCTCCCGCCGCGCGGGCCAGTGCGACCGGCGCCTCGGCCAGCCAGTCGGCCGGTTCGGCATCGGCGGGAAGTGCCAGGAAGGCCGCGCCGAGCGCCTCGGCCGACTCGCGCCACGTGTTCAGGCGTTCATGCTGTCGGCGGGCGAAACCCTCGCGCCAGCGGCGATTGCCGGTATCCAGCCAGCGTGCCCGGCTCCCCGCCTCGAAGGCGACCAGGCCCAGGTCGGGCATGTCCAGCTCGACCCGATCGGCCACCGAAACGAAGATCAGGTGATGGGCGGCGGCCAGCGGCGCCCAGTCGATCGGCCGACCGGGCCCGGTGTCCGAGAGGCAGTCGGAAAGCACGACCACCACCGAGCCGGCGGGCAGGCGTTGCAACAGGCGCTGGCGCAGCCCCGGCCAGTCGACCGGCTGGGCGTCCTCGCAGGTTTCGCCGGCCGCCTCGGCCAGTTCGCCCAGGCGCTGCAGGATCGCGCCCTGACCAGTGACCGGCCCGGCGGCATGGTGGCCGGGGCAGAGCTGCTCGCCGATGCCGTGGATCTCGACCGCCAGGTTCTGCCGCAGTGCACCGGCGGCGAAGGCGTGCGCGGCGAGCAGCGCCTGGCTGAGCTTGAGGCGGCGGCGCGTGCCGAAGCGCATCGCCGCGCCGCAGTCGACGATCAGGTGCGCCTGGCGCTGGGCCGGCTCGCGGTGGACGCGCACCACCGGTTCGTTGGCCCGCGCGGAGATGCGCCAGTCGATGCGAGCGGCGGGCTCGCCCGGCTGGTAGGCACGCAGTTGTTCGAAGTCCAGCCCCTCGCCCAGCCGGCGCGCCAGCTGGTCACCGGACAGGCGGGTGGCGGTGGGGAAGCTTTCCTGCACCAGCGCGGGCAGGCGCTCGCCACCGGCCCAGGCGACGGCGATCTCCTCGGCGGATGGCGCCACGCCGACGCGGGGCGCACCGACACGCCCCTCGTCCCGGCCGGTCCGGCCTCGCAAGGTGGCCATCGTCCGGTTGAGCCATCCGCGTGTCACGGCGCGGGGATCAGCTCGAGCAGGCGGTCGATGACCGCGTCGCGGGTCAGGCCGCTGACCATCGCGCGGGGGCCGAGGATGATGCGGTGACGCAAAGCATCACCGGCAAGCTTGATCAGGTCGTCGGGGACGATGTAGTCACGCCCCTCGAGATAGGCCGCCGCCCGGGCGGCCTGCACCCAGGCGAGCGCCCCGCGCGGCGAGGCACCGACCAGGACCTGGTCGGCCAGTTCGGGATCGAGCTCGCCGACCCGGCGAGTGGCGGCGACCACGTCGACCACCCAGCGCTGCAGGGCCTCGTCGCAGCGCACCTGGCGCACGGTCTCGCGCGCGGCGAGCACCTGGTCGACGGTGATGTTCTTCGCCTCGCCGACCGGGTTGCTGCCCAGTGTGCCCTCGAGGGTGCGCTTGAGGATGTCGTACTCGTCCTCGCGCTCGGGGTAGTCGAGCGACACGTGCAGCATGAAGCGGTCCATCTGGGCCTCGGGCAGCGGGTAGGTACCCGACTGCTCCAACGGGTTCTGCGTGGCCATGACCAGGAACAGCTCGGGCAGGTCGCGGCTGTGGCCGGCGACCGTGACCTGGCGCTCGGCCATCGCCTCGAGCAGCGCCGACTGGACCTTGGCCGGGGCCCGGTTGATCTCGTCGGCGAGGATGATCTCGTTGAACAACGGCCCCGGCTCGAAGGTGAACTCGCGGGTCTCGGGGTGGTAGACCTCGTTGCCCAAGAGGTCGGCGGGCAGCAGGTCGGGGGTGAACTGGATGCGCTTGAAGTTGGCGTGTACGCCCTCGGCGAGCGCCTTGATCGCGGTGGTCTTGGCCAGGCCCGGCAGGCCCTCGACCAGCAGGTGACCGCCGGTGAGCAGGCCGATCAGCAGCCGGTCGACCAGCTCGGTCTGACCGACGATGTAGTGGCCCAGGTGGGCACGGAGGTCCTGGATGGGCATCTGTTCGCTCATGACTCGGCTCGACTCGTCTCGGTTTCGGTGTCGTCGTTACTGGTGGGCAGGCCGGCCAGCTTCCACTCGGGAAAGCCCGATTCCAGCCGGCGGGTGCGGAACCCCGCCTCGCGCAGGCGGGCGACCGCCTCGAAGGAAAAGGTGCAGTAGGGACCGCGGCAGTAGGCGATCACCTCGCGCTGGGGGTCGAGCTCTGCCATGCGGCGCTCGAGATCCCTGACCGAGACGTTGATCGCCCCGGGAATGTGGCCCGCCTCGTACTCCTCTTCCGGGCGCACGTCGATCAGGGTCACCAGCCCCTTGCGGCAGCGCTCGATCAGTTCCTCGGCGGAGACCGGCTCGAGCGCATCCTGCCGGTGCAGGTGGGCATCGACCATCTGGCGCACCTCGGCCAGGTGACGCTCGCCCACGCGACGGAACACGTCCAGGAGCTCGACCACGTCGTCCGCGGCGATCGAGTAGATCACCTGCTTGCCCTCGCGCCGCGCGACCACCAGCCCGGCCTGCTGCATGCGCTGCAGGTGCTGGGAGGTGTTCGCCACGGACAGGCCGGCCGCGCGGGCCAGCCCGTCCACCGAGCGCTCGCCCTGGGCGAGATGCTCGAGCAGCTCCAGGCGGCGACCGTTGGAAAGCACCTTGCCCAGGCGGGCGAACTGGTCGTTCAACTGCTGCTTGAAGGCCACGGGAGGACTCCTGGTCGCGATTGATCCGCTTATTCAACCACTCAATTGAATTTGTCACAAGGGAGGCGGCGCCGGATCGCCAGGCTTGACATTCGTTCAATTGATCAATTGAATGATACCGGAAACACAGGAAGGGAGACCCGGAGATGTTCCTGATACAGCACCCCTGCGAGTTCAGCTCGCTCGCGTATCTGTTCGGCTGCACCGGCAAGGGCCGGGCCATGGCCGTCGACGTGCACCTCGACGACGTCGACCATTTCGTCGAAATGGCCGAGGAAAAGGGCGTGGACATCAGCTACGTGGTCGACACCCACGTCCACGCGGATCACAAGACGGGCGGCCCGGAACTGGCCAAACGCAGCGGCGCGACCTACGTCCTGCACGAGTCCGCCCCGGTAAAGCACGAGTTTCACGGCGTGGCCCACGGCGAGCGGCTGGAGCTGGGCAACGTCAGCGCCGAGGTGCTGCATACGCCGGGGCACACCGACGACAGCATCTGCCTGCTGGTGACCGATCACTCGCGCACCGCCGAGCCCTGGTTCCTGGTCACGGGCCACACCCTGTTCCCGGGCGGCGTGGGCCGGCCCGACCTGCATGGCCGCGAGCGCGAGATGGCCGAAAAACTCTACGACTCGCTCTACGGCCCGATCCTCTCCTTGCCGGATCACATCGAGATCCTGGCCGGCGCCCAAGCGGGTTCGGTCTGCGGCGGCGGGATCAGCGGCAAGCCCATGTCCACGCTGGGCTTCGAGAAGCGCCACAACGACGGGCTGATCCGCGAGCGACAGTATTTCATCGAGACCATCGCCTCGATCGAGCTGCCGCCGGTCGAGGAGATCAAGGCGTTCTACGCCTTCAACACCGGGAACTGAACCCGGGATCACAAAGGAGGAACCACCATGACGACATTCACCCAGACCCTGAAGTCCGGCCTGATCGCCGGCAGCCTCGCCCTGGCGGCCAGCGTCCCCGTCGCCGCCGAGGACATCGTCCCCGGCGCGACCGGACCGAGCGGCCAGACGGTGCTGACCTTCATCGGCAAGGAACCGCCGGGTACGCGCTGCAACAACAACCTGCAGGTCGCCGCCCAGGTGGCCAACACCTACCAGGTGCCGATCCAGATCCTCTCGGCGAGCATGGTCGAGGAGCTGCCGGCCCCGGCGGTCTTCTACGGCGACCAGCTGATCGCCGCGGACGGCAAGGATCACAACGGCATGGCCAGCTACCAGATGGTCACCGATATCCTCGAGATCGAGGGCGTGCCGAAGCACGAGAGCACCGGCCTGCTCGGCAACGAGAAGGTCAACAAGGAATTCACCGACCTGCAGTCGATCATCAAGTCCGGCGGCAAATGAGGAGCCTAGCCATGAAGAATCTCAAGACACTGCTTGCCGCGCCGATCGTCGCGCTGGCCTTCGCCACCACTCCGGCGATGGCGGAAAACGAGGAACTGATCGATGCCATGGAGGGCTACGTGATGTTCGCGGACTACCAGGGGGCGACCATCCGTCCGGAGCAGATCCCGGAGGAGGACTGGGAGAACATGACCATCGTCGACACGCGGGATGCCGGTCAGTACGAGAAGGACCACATCCCGGGCGCGATCAACATCGAATGGCGCGAGATCCTCGAGCGTCGTGACGAGCTGCCCAGCGACCGCACCGTGCTGGTCTACTGCAACACCGGCAGCCTGTCCGCGCAGGCCGGGCTGATGCTTCGCCTGGCGGGCATGGACAACGTCCGCATCCTCCAGGACGGCTTTACCGGCTTCAAAGAAGCCGGCGGCGTCGAGGCGAATGCCCGGGCCCAGGAAGAAGCCGAGGAAGCAGGCGAGTAACTCGTCCCGCCCCGCCATGGCGCGGGGCGTCTTGCCGAATGCCACCCGCTCGACCGGGCCGCATCCGGCAAGGCGTTAGAAACGTCAACTCACGAAACCAATTCACCCGCAAGGGCAAGAGGCAACCCATGCATAACGCTCACGGGGATATCGATCACCGGGATCTCGTTCACGGCATCGCCGCCAACCGCGGCCAGTTCGTCCAGTTCCTGCTGCAGGTGTTCTTCGTCGGCGCCCTGGTCGGCATGACCCGCACCGTGCTGCCGGTGCTCTCGGAATCGGACTTCGGCCTGGCCGCCGGCGCGTTCACCACGCTTGCAAGCTTCGTGGTGATCTTCGGCGTGATCAAGGCCACGCTCAACCTGCTCGCCGGGCGCTTTTCCGACCGCTACGGGCGCAAGCGGGTGCTGGTGGCCGGCTGGCTGTTCGCCATCCCGGTGCCGTTCCTGCTCCTGATCGCGGACTCCTGGGGCTGGGTGCTGCTGGCGACGGTCTTTCTGGGCATCAACCAGGGCCTGGCGTGGTCGATGGCGCTCAACAGCAAGCTGGATCTCACCCACGCCCACCAGCGCGGGCTGGTCAATGGGGCGAACGAGTTCGCCGGCTACGGCGGCGTGGCGGTGGCCGGTTACCTCGCGGCGATCGTCGCCGAGCAGCTGGGCGCCCGCGAGGGCCTGTTCTGGTTCGGGCTGGCCGTGATCGGGCTGGCGCTGGCACTGGCGGTCTGGATGGCCCGCGACACCCTGCCCTGGGCCCATGCCCAGCAACAGGCCAATGGCAACGGCAAGGTACCGGCCCTCCGATCCGGGCTGGGCTTTTTCGCGCACGCCACCTGGGGCAATCGCAGTCTGCTGGCGATCAACCAGGCCGGATTGGTGGAGAAGTTCACCGACACCATCATCTGGCTGTTCGTGCCCATCCTGCTGGTCTCGCGCGGTGCAGACCTGGTCACGGCCGGCTTCCTGGTGGGCATCTACGGCGTGGTCTGGGGCGCCGGCCAGTTGATCACCGGCCCCGCCTCCGACCGACTGGGCCGGCGTGGCCTGATCACCTGGGGCATGTGGCTGTGCGGGGCCGGGATCGTCGCGATCGTGCTGACCCACTCGGTCTGGGTCTGGGGGCTGGCGCTGGCGGCAACCGGCGTCGGCATGGCGATGCTCTACCCGACGCTGGGCGCGGCGGTGGCCGACCACTGCGAGCCGGTCGAGCGCGCCGGCATCCTGGGCGTGTATCGCTTCTGGCGAGACTTCGGCTATGCCGTGGGCGCGCTGTTGCTGGGGCTGGTCGCGACGTTCACCGGTGGCATCGAGGCAGGTTTCTGGTTCGTCGGGGTGGCGATGGCGCTCTCCGGTCTGTGGATCGCCCTGGGCCTGGCGCCGCGCGGTCAGAACCACTGACTGCCAACGAACCTCTGTACCAGCATTCATGCGGAGGCTTCCGCGCACTGGCATCCTGCTTGCACAGGCGTCCTGACAAACCGCCGCCCCGGCTGGAATGCGGCTCGGGGCCGGGACATTGTCACTTTATGACGGGGCGGCCAGGCAGGCCGTGGCCATCATGGACACAAGGAGGACACCATGCGCCCGCACCATCCGACCCTGCCGGCCGCCCTGTTCGGCCTGATGCTGATCGCGACGACCGTTTCCGCGGAAGGTCAGACCTTCCGCTGGGTGAATGAATCGGGCGACATCCAGCTGAGCGACACGCTGCCTTCCGGAGCCGCCGCGCGGGGCTACCAGGTGATCGATCCGCATACCGGGGAAGTGATCCGCGATGTGTCCCCGCGCAAGTCCGCCGCGGAAAAGGCACGCGAGGCGAACGAACGGCAGGCCGCCAAGCGGGCCGAGCGCGAGGCCCGGACCCAGGCCGAGCGCGATCGCATCCTCTTGTCGCTATACGGCAGCGAGGCCGACCTTCAGCAGGCCCGCGACGAGCGACTCGACCGGATGGACGCCCGGATCCGACAGATGGAGGGGTCGATCGAGCGCATGCGGGCGAATATCGAAGACGGCCACGACGAACCGCAATACGCACGTGATCTGGAGCGCCTCGAACAGGCCTTGGCCGAGGCCCGCGAAGAAAAGAAAGCGGTAACCAGCGAGTTCGATACCGACCTGGAACGCTTGCGCCAGCTCAAGTCGAACGACTGAGCTGGCCGCCCGGCACTCAGCCGCGGATCAGCGTGCCGACCCCCTGGTCGGTGAGCAGTTCGAGCAGTACCGCGTGCGGCACCCGGCCGTCGATGATCTGGACGGTCTTGACCCCGCCGCGCACGGCATCGAGCGCGAAGTTGATCTTGGGCAGCATGCCGCCGTGGATGGTGCCGTCCTCGATCAGCGCCTCGACATCCCCCGCCGTCAGACCGGTCAGGAGCTTGCCCTCGCGGTCCAGCACGCCGGCGATATTGGTCAGCAGCAGCAGTTTTTCCGCCTCGAGCACCTGGGCGACCTTGCTCGCCACCACGTCGGCATTGATGTTGTAGGCCTCGCCATCCTCGCCCACGCCGATCGGCGCGATCACGGGGATCACGTCCGAGGCGTCCAGGGTGCGCAGGATGCCCGCGTCGATGGAAGCCACCTCGCCGACGTGGCCGATATCGATGATCTCCGGTTCGTCGAATTCCGGGTTCTTGCGGGTGACCTTGAGCTTGCGTGCGCGCACCAGCCCGGCATCGCGGCCGGTCAGGCCCACGGCCCGGCCGCCATGGCGGTTGATCAGGGCGACGATGTCCTTGTTGACCAGCCCGCCGAGCACCATCTGCACCACATCCATGGTCTCGCGGTCGGTGACCCGCATGCCGTCGACGAACTCGCCCTGCTTGCCCAGCTTTTCCAGCACCTGGTTGATCTGCGGCCCGCCGCCATGAACGATCACCGGGTTCAGGCCCACCTGCTTCAACAGCACGATGTTGCGGGCGAAGGCGTCCTTGAGGTCCTCGTCGACCATGGCGTTGCCGCCAAACTTGATCACCACGGTCTTGTCGAACAGGCGCTGGATGTAGGGCAGCGCCTCCATCAGCACATCGGCGGTCAGGGCGGGGTCGAATCGGGGCATGATCTCGTTTTCTCTGGTTGTTTGTCGGTAACTCAATTGCGGCCGGTATGACCGAAGCCGCCGGTGCCACGCGCGCTCTCGCCGAATTCCTCGACCGCCTCGAAGGCCACCTGCACCACGGGCACGACCACCAGCTGGGCGATGCGCTCGCCGACATCGACGGTGAACGGGCTGTCGCCGCGATTCCACATCGAGACGAACAGCTGACCCTGGTAGTCCGAATCGATCAGTCCGACCAGGTTGCCCAGCACGATGCCGTGCTTGTGGCCCAGCCCCGAGCGCGGCAGGATCATCGCCGCCAGGCCCGGATCGTCGAGGTGGATGGCCATGCCGGTGGGCACCAGCTCGGTCTGGCCGGGCGCGAGGGTGAGCGCCTCGTCCAGGCAGGCCCGCAGGTCCAGGCCCGCCGAGCCGTCGGTGGCGTAATCCGGGCGCGGGATCTCGTTACCCAGCCGGGGGTCGAGCCATTTGACCTCAACTCGATGCATCGTCGGAAACCTGTGTGATCTGGTGATAGGTGTCGAAAATCCGGGTCGCCAGCCGCTCCTTGCCCGCCTGCGCCAGCACGTGCTCACCGCCCTCCCACAACAGCAGCAGCGCGTTGTCCGGCCGGTCGAAGCCCTTGCCCGCGCCGACCTCGTTGGCACAGATCAGGTCCATGCCCTTGGCGACACGCTTGGCCGCGGCGTGTTCGCGCAGGTCGTCGGTCTCGGCGGCGAAACCGATGACGAACGGCCGCTCGGCACGTGCCGCCACGCCGGCGATGATGTCGGGGTTGGGCACCAGCTCGAGGGAGACCGCTTCGCCGGTCTTCTTGAGCTTGCTCGCCGCGGGCTCGGCCACGCGGTAGTCGGCCACCGCCGCCGCGCCGATGAAGAGATCCATCGACTCGATCGACTCGACCGCCGCCTGCATCTCGGCCGCGGTCTCCACGTCGATGCGCTCGACGCCCGCCGGGGTGGGCAGGGCCGAGGGGCCGGCGACCAGCGTCACGGCCGCGCCGCGCCGGGCCGCCTCGGCGGCGATGGCGAAGCCCATGCGCCCGGAGGAGCGGTTGGCAAGAAAGCGCACCGGGTCGATCGGCTCGCGTGTGCCGGCGGCGGTGACCACCACCCGTTGCCCGGCGAGGTCCCGGGCTGGCGATTGCAGCAAGGCCTCGGCGATCGCCCCGGGCTCGAGCATGCGCCCCTCGCCGGTCTCGCCGCAGGCCTGGGCCCCGGCCGCCGGCCCGTGCATGACCACGCCACGTTCGACCAGCAACGCCCGGTTGGCCTGCGTGGCCGGGTGGGCCCACATCTGCCGGTTCATCGCCGGGGCCAGGTGAACCGGCGCCTCGGTGGCGAGACAAAGGGTGGTCAGGAGATCGTCCGCCATGCCGGCGGCCAGGCGCGCCATCAGGTCGGCGCTGGCCGGGGCGATCACCACGGCATCCGCCCAGCGGGCCAACGCGATATGATCCATGCCCGATTCGGCCTCGGCATCCAGCAGGGTGGTGCGCACCGGATGCCCGCTGACCGCCTGGAACGACAGCGGGGTGACGAAGCGGGTGGCCGCCTCGGTCATCACCACGCGCACCTCGCAACCGGCCTCGACCAGGCGACGCACCAGCACCACGGCCTTGTAGGCCGCGATGCCGCCGGAGACGCCGACGAGGAGACGCTGGCTGGATGACTCGTTGGATGACGGGGCGTTCATGCGCGCAGTTTATCAGGGAAGATCGGCACATAGCCGATGCCACGCCGCCGACACGCGATCACCAGACACAGTCGAGACAGACGCATGCCAGACGAACCAAGCAAGCAGGCCGACCAGCCGGGCAACGATCACGGCGAGCCGCCACCCCGAAAGCCGAAACGCCGCCTGCCGCGCTGGGCACGCTGGACCCTCGAGGGCCTGGTGTTCGTCGCCGCGCTATTGGCCGTGCAGGCCTGGATGGGGCCGGACCTGCCCGACGGCGAGATCCCGGGCATGGTGGTAGAGAGCATCGATGGCGAGGAGGTGACCCTCGGCGGGCCGGCGGATGAGCCCACCGTGGTGGTGTTCTGGGCCACCTGGTGTGGTTACTGCGATCTGGAGATGCCCTGGCTGGTCGACCTGGTCGACGACCACCGCGTGATCACCGTGGCGATGCAGTCGGGCGATGCGGCCACGGTGCGTGCCCACATGCAGGAGAACGACCTCGAGAAGCTGCCGGTGGTCAACGACCCGGATGGACGCATCGCCACGAGCCTGGGCGTGAACGTCACGCCCACCTTCCTGTTCTTCGACCAGACCGGCCGGGTGGCCCATTCGACCACCGGCCTGACCAGCCCCTGGGGCGTGCGCCTGCGGATGTGGTGGATGAACCGCGCCGCCGACTGACCCGGGCCATTCCGGGACCATCTCCGCCGCCTACCCGGGGCTACCCCGGTTTGAGGCCTCAGGCCTGGTCGATCGCGGCGAGCAACTCGTCGAAGGCGGTCTGGAACTGCTCGAGCCCCTCGTCGAGCAACTGATCGCGCACCGCCCCGTCCATGTCGATGCCGAGATCGGCCAGTTCGGCCCAGACCTTGCGATCCTCGTCTAGGCGCGGCTTCAGGTTCGAGGCGATCCGTCCATGGTCGGCAAAGGCCTCGAGCGTCGCGTCCGGCAGCGTGTTGATGGTGCGCGGGGCGATCAGGTTCTCGACGTAGAGCAGGTCCGAGTAGGCGGGATTCTTGGTGCCGGTACTCGCCCAGAGCAGGTACTGCGGCCAGGCACCTTCCTGCTCGAAGCGGTCGAACGACTCGCTTTCGAAGACCTCTCGAAAATGCTCGTAGGCCATCCCGGCCAGCGCCAGGGCCGACCGTCCCTTGAGGGCCTCGGCTCGCTCGCCGCCGATGGCATCGAGCTGCTTGTCGACCAGGGTGTCGACCCGACTCATGAACAGGCTGGCAACTGCGCGCACCTCGGCGGGCTTGCCGCCGTTCTTCTCCAGTTCCTCGATGCCTCGTCGATAGGCGGCGAATACCCGCCGCACCTGGTCGAGGGAGAACAGCAGGGTGACGTTGACGCTCACCCCATCACCGATCAGGCGCTCGAAGGCCTCGATGCCCTCGACCGTGCCCGGCACCTTGATCAGGACGTTTGGCCGATCGACCAGTTCCCGCAGGCGATGCGCGGCGCGCACCGAGGCCTCGGCGTCGTGCGCGATGCCGGGGGATTCCTCCCAGGAGACCCAGCCGTCCTCGCCGTGCGACTGGTCCCAGATCGGGCGGAGCAGGTCGCAGGCGCGCTGGATATCGGTGACGACCAGGTGCTCGTAGACGGACTCGACGTCCGAGTACTGGCGCTTGCACGCGGCGATGTCCTCGCTGTAGAGGTCGCTGCCGACGATCGCCTTCTTGAAGATCGACGGGTTGGAGGTCACCCCACGGATGCCGAAATCGCGAATCAGCCTCGGCAGGCCGTCGTCCATCAGCAGGGGGCGGGACAGGTTGTCGAGCCAGAGGCTCTGGCCCTGCGATTCATGAAGCTGGGTCAAGGCGTGCGCGGTCATCGACGGTTCCTCCGGGTTGCGGGTGCCTAGGCAAGCTTAGACGCTTACGCGCCGCCGATGTAGTTGTCGTTATCGCGGATCGAAGGGCATCGAGGCACGCATTTCCTCGTAGAACTCGCGCGCCTCGTCGGTCTTGGCCGGGGGCGTGTGGATCATCAGCTCGAGAAAGAGATCGCCCCCGGCAAAGCCGCGCTTGGGGATGCGCAGCTTGCGTCCCGACTGCGACCCGGCAGGCACGCTCATGTTGATGCGCTTGCCGTCGGGCAGGGTGACCGGCACCTTGGCGCCGAGTGCGGCCTCCCAGGGCGTGATCGGCAATTCCTGGATGATGTCGTTGCCGTCGACCCGGTCACGGTCCTCCTCGCGCAGGGTCAGTACCAGGTAGAGGTCACCCGCCGGGCCGCCCATCGGACTCGGCTGGCCCTGGCCGGAGAGCCGGATACGTCGCCCCGGCGCCGAGCCGGCCGGCACGTTGACCTTCAGCGAGCGGGCACCGCCGCGCCCGTCGGAGATCCGGATGGTGTGCGCGCCGCCGGTAACCAGCAGCTCCAGCGGCACCGGCGCCTCGGCCTCGACGTCCTGACCGCGCACGGCACGCCCCTGGCCGGCACCGCCCGGGCCACCGGCACCGCCGAAACCGCCGCCGAAGAACTGAGAGAAGAAGTCGGAGAAACCGCCGGCAGCGAAGTCGTCACCGCCGAAGCCGCCGCCAAAGCCGCCGGCTCCGCCCGGGCCACCGGGACCGGCGCCGAACTCGTCGCCGTGGTGGTAGCCCGAGCCGAGCGCGTCGTAGCGGGCACGTTTCTGTTGATCGCCGAGCACCTCGTAGGCCTCGTTGATTTCCTTGAACTTGTCCTCGGCGCCTTCGCCCTTGTTGCGATCCGGGTGGTATTTCTGAGCAAGCTTGCGGTAGGCCCGCTTGATCTCGTCCTGGGAGGCGTTGCGTGCCACGCCCAGGGTTGCGTAGTAGTCGTGATATTTCACGCCTGCACTCCTCCGAGTGATGTGCTGTGTGTCGTGTGGCCGGCGTCTCGAAAACTCGCCCCCGGCCGATCGCGGGCAGGCTTTCGACACGCCGGGATCGAACGGAGGCCCAACGAGGAAAAGCCCGGGGCCGCCGGGCTTTTCGCGCACGTCCGCGGCCGGCGGCCGAGGCGGATCAGCTCACCTCGATACGACGCGGCTTCGAGCTCTCCGCCTTGGGGATGGTCACCGTCAGGACGCCGTGCTCGGACGATGCCTTGATGCCATCGGCATCCACCTGCTCGGGCAGGGTAAAACGGCGATAGAAGCGTCCGTAGTGACGTTCGATGCGCGAGTAGCCGTCCTGCGACTTCTTCAGCTCCGAGTTGCGCTCGCCCTTGATCTCGAGCACGCCATTGTCGGCCGTCACCTCGACGCTCTTGGGGTCGACGCCCGGCAGATCGACGTGCAGCTCGTAGACATCCTCGTTTTCCTTGATGTCGACCGCCGGTGCCCAGTCGGCAATCTCGAGCTTGCCCTCGTCGGCCCCCTCGTTGAGGCTCGGCTCGAACAGCGAGTTCATCTCGCGATAAAGCTGATCCAGCATACCCCAGGGCTGGTTGCGGGTCTGACCTTCCGGCTTGTAACGCACGATAGCCATGTTCAACACCTCCCTTCGACGTTCAATGACTGGCCAATGCCGTGTTCATGCCGTCGATGTAGGTCATCCGCGGGGATTTTCAAGACCCCAAAACAACGAGGCCCCGCCGGAGCGGGGCCTCGTGCACGCGAACTTCTTGCCGGTCAGCTCAGCGCTGACGGGCCTTGAAGCGCGGGTTGGTCTTGTTGATGACGTAAACCTTGCCGCGACGACGAACGACCTGGCAGTCCTTGTGTCGCTTCTTGGCTGACTTGAGAGAAGACAGAATTTTCATGGACGCCCCTTTCGCTAATCCGCTCGGTTCCACACAAAGCGCGGCAATATAGCGGATCCGGCCCGCTTTGGCAACCACCGCCTTGCCCGAGACGACTCGGGGCACTGCAGGACCGCCCGGTTGCAGGTATCCTCGCTGCCTGCACCAACCTATCCGGGACGCCCGAATGACCGACATCGTGATCGCCACCAACAACGACGGCAAGATGGCCGAATTCGAGGAAATGCGCCGGGTGCTGGCCGAGAGCCACCCCACGCTGACGGGGCTGCGCTTCGTCTCGCAGCGCGCCTGGAACGTCTCCTCCCCGGTGGAGGATGCCGACAGCTTTCGCGGCAATGCCCTGATCAAGGCGCGCCACACCGCCGCGATCACCGGCCAGCCGGCGATCGGCGACGACTCCGGGCTGGTGGTCGATGCCCTGGACGGTCGCCCCGGGATATTCTCCTCGCGCTTTGCCGGTGAGAACGCCGGCGATGCGGAGAACAACGCCAAGCTGATCGAGGAGCTGGCCGCCCGCCCCGACGCCCCGCGCAGCGCACGCTTCGTCTGTGCCCTGGCCTTCGTTCGCGATGCCGACGACCCCCGCCCCATCGTCGTCGAGGGCACCTGGGAAGGCGAGGTGCTCGACGCCCCGCGCGGGGCGCGCGGTTTCGGCTACGACCCCTTGTTCTTCTCGCCCGAGCACGGCATGAGCGTCGGCGAGATGGACCCGGACGAAAAGCACCGCGTCAGTCACCGCGCCCGCGCCCTGAAGCAGCTGATCGAACAGCTCGCCAGCGTCGACATCCAGCCCGCGTGAGGCACCAATGAGCCTGCTGCAGTTCACCGACAACCCGCCGCTGTCGCTCTACGTCCACCTGCCCTGGTGCGTGGAGAAATGCCCCTACTGCGACTTCAACTCGCATGGCCTCAAGGGCCGCGAGTTGCCCGAGGACGAGTACGTCGATGCGCTGCTGCGCGACCTCGAGCCCGAACTGCCGCTGATCTGGGGCCGGCCGATCGAGACGATCTTTCTCGGCGGCGGCACACCGAGCCTGTTCTCGCCCGAGGCGCTCGACCGGCTGATGTCGGGGCTGCGCGCCCTGCTCGACCTGCGCTTCACCCGCGAGGTGACCCTCGAGGTCAACCCGGGCACCGACATGGCCAGCCGGCTGGCCGAATACCGCGCCATCGGCTTCAACCGGGTCTCCATCGGCGTGCAGAGCTTCAACGACGACGCGCTCGAGCGCCTGGGCCGCATCCATGACCGGCGCGCGGCCTGGCGCACCATCGAGGCGGCGCACGACGCCGGGCTCGACAGCTTCAACATCGACCTGATGCACGGCCTGCCCGGGCAGACGGAAGACGACGGCCTGGCGGACATCGATACCGCGATCTCGCTCGAACCGCCGCACCTGTCCTGGTACCAGCTGACCATCGAACCCAACACGGCCTTCGCCTTCAGCCCGCCGGCGCTGCCGCCGGAGGCCACCCTGGAGCGCATCGGCGATGCGGGTGCCGAGCGCCTGCGGGCCGCGGGCTACGGGCACTACGAGATCTCCGCGTTCGCGCGGCCGGATCATGCCTGCCAGCACAACCTGAACTACTGGCAGTTCGGTGATTATCTCGGTATCGGTGCCGGCGCCCACGGCAAGCTGACCATCCCGGCAGAGAACCGCATCGAGCGGCGTGTGCGCAGCCGCCATCCGAACCGCTACCTGGAGCTGGCCGGCACGTCGGACAACATCGACGCCCACGACATCGGCCGCCAGGAGATCCCGTTCGAGTTCATGCTCAACGCCCTGCGCCTGACCGAGGGCTTCCCGGTCAGCCTGTTCCAGGAACGCACCGGCATGCCCATCGCCGTGATCTCCGAGACCCTGCGCGGCCTGGAAGACGACGGCCTGATCGACTGGGACATCCGGACCATCCGCCCCACCGAGCGCGGCCTGCGTTTTCTCAACGACGTGCTGGGGCGCTTCTTGCCCGACGCGTAACGCGCACCCGGCGGACCTTGGCCCGGTATCCTGACATCAGTCGCGCTTTTTCCGCGGGCGCTGCCAATCGGCGATTGCCCTCTGCCGACTGCGCGCGATCGCCAGCTCGCCCGCGCCCACGTCGCGGGTGATGGTCGAACCGGCACCGATGGTCGCGTCACTGCCCACCCGGACCGGGGCGACCAGCTGTGACGACGAGCCGACGAATACCCGGTCGCCGATCTCGGTGTGGTGCTTGTTCGCACCATCGTAGTTGCAGGTGATGGTGCCGGCACCGAGGTTGCTGTCGTCACCCACGCGGGCATCGCCCACGTAGGAGAGGTGATTGACCTTGGAACGCTCGCCGATGCGGGCGGCCTTGACCTCGACGAAGTTGCCGACCTTGGCGGCCGAGTCCAGCGCCGCCCCCGGGCGCAGCCGGGCGTATGGCCCGATGGCGTTGTCGCCCGCGGCGATCACCCCGTCGAGGTGCGTGAAGGCCTCCACGGTGGAATTCGGACCGATCTCGCAGTCACGCAGCACGCAGTGCGGCCCGATACGGACGTTGTCGCCCAGGCGCACGTGGCCCTCGAAGACACAACCGACGTCGATCGACACATCGCGACCGCAGTCGAGCGTGCCACGGACGTCCAGCCGGGCCGGGTCGACGATCGTCGTGCCGGCCAGGGCCAGCGCCTCGGCCTGGCGCTGCTGGTAGACGCGCTCCAGACGCGCGAGCGCGAGCCGGTCATTGACCCCGGTCACCGCCCAGGCGTCCTCGGCGACCACCGCCTCGACCGTCTTGCCCTCGGCCGCGGCCATCTCGACGATGTCGGTCAGGTAGAGCTCTCCCTGTGCGTTGCCCGCCTCGAGCCGCTCGAGCCAGGCCGCCAGATCGCCGTAACGCGCGATGAGAATGCCGGTATTGACCTCCCGGACCTGGCGCTCGGCCTCGCTGGCGTCCTTCTGCTCGACGATTCGCACTACCGCATCCGTGTCGTCGCGCAGGATGCGTCCGTATCCGGTCGGGTCCTCCATGTGCACGGTCAGCAGGGCGACGGCGGCACGCGAGCCCGTCAGGCGGGCAAGCAGGTCGGCATCCAGCAACGGCACGTCCGCGTACAGCACCAGCACGCGATCGTCCGCGCGCGCGTCCAGGCCGTCGATGCCGAGTTCGACCGCATGCCCGGTGCCGTTCTGTTCGTGCTGCCAGACCCACTCGACCGGACGGCCGGACTGCGACTCGCGCACCGCCTCGCCCTGGTGGCCGATGACGACACGGATCGTGGCCGGGTTGAGCGCCGCGGCCGTGTCGAGGCAATGCGCCAGCATGGAACGACCCGCGATCTCGTGCAGGACCTTCGGCTTGCTCGAACGCATGCGCGTGCCCTTGCCCGCGGCAAGCACCACGACATGCAGGCGGCCGGTAGCGGTATCAGTCATTACGGTTCATCCTCCGGTTTCGGGCCGACCCGCGGTCGGCGGAAACAAAAAAGGAGCCCGAAGGCCCCTCTTCAACGCGCCGGCGCACGCGTCGCCTCAGTGGCGACCGCCTGCCGAACGCATGGACTTGATCCACTTGAGGCGTTCTTCCGCCTCGACCATGATCATCTCGGCCGAGGTGAAGTCGAGCTGCCCGCGCTGCTCGTACTCCTGAACGTAATCCTCCTCTTCGCCCATGCGGGCTTCGAGCTCGTTGGGATCCAGGTTCTTCGCGTCCTCTTCCGTCAGCGCCCAGTCAGCGATGATGCTGACGACGTGGGGCTGGACTTCGACCACCCCGAAACCGACGAAATAGCGCACGATCGAGCCGTCGTCCTGATGCACCCGGACTTCGCCCGGGCGCAGTACCGACAACGTCTGCGTGTGGCGGGCGGTGACGCCCATTTCGCCGGCTTCGGTCGGGATGGTGACGAAGGTCGCCTTCCCGGTGAAGATCGGCTTTTCCATGCTGACGATGTCGACTCGGGTAGTCATAGCCATTGTCGACCTCCGTTATCAGGCCTTCTCAGCCATCTTGTTGGCCTTCTCGACGGCTTCGTCGATGGTGCCAACCATGTAGAACGCCTGCTCCGGCAGGTGGTCGTATTCGCCGGCCACGATGCCCTTGAACGCGCGGATCGTTTCCTTGAGCGGAACGTAGCGACCCGGGGCGCCGGTGAACACCTCGGCGACGAAGAACGGCTGCGACAGGAACCGCTGGATCTTACGCGCACGGGAGACGATCGCCTTGTCGTCATCGGACAGCTCGTCCATGCCGAGGATCGCGATGATGTCCTTGAGCTCCTTGTAGCGCTGCAGGGTGATCTGCACGGAGCGGGCCACGTTGTAGTGCTCCTCGCCGACAACCTGCGGGTCGAGCTGGCGGCTGGTCGAATCCAGCGGGTCGATCGCCGGGTAGATACCCAGGGCCGCGATGTCGCGCGCCAGGACGACGGTCGCGTCGAGGTGGGCGAAGGTGGTCGCCGGCGACGGGTCGGTCAGGTCGTCCGCCGGGACGTACACGGCCTGGACGGAGGTGATCGAACCGGTCTTGGTCGAGGTGATGCGCTCCTGCAGGACGCCCATCTCCTCGGCCAGCGTCGGCTGGTAGCCCACCGCGGACGGCATGCGGCCCAGCAGTGCGGAGACCTCGGTACCCGCCAGGGTGTAACGGTAGATGTTGTCGATGAACATCAGCACGTCACGACCTTCGTCACGGAAGAACTCGGCCATGGTCAGGCCGGTCAGCGCCACACGCAGACGGTTGCCCGGCGGCTCGTTCATCTGGCCGTAGACCAGCGCGACCTTGTCGAGGACGTTGGAGTCCTTCATCTCGTGGTAGAAGTCGTTGCCCTCACGGGTACGCTCGCCCACGCCTGCAAACACGGAGTAGCCGCTGTGCTCGATGGCGATGTTGCGGATCAGCTCCATCATGTTGACGGTCTTGCCCACGCCGGCGCCGCCGAACAGGCCGACCTTGCCGCCCTTGGCGAACGGGCAGAGCAGGTCGATGACCTTCACGCCCGTCTCCAGCAGCTCGGTGCCGGCCGCCTGCTCGTCGAAGGTCGGTGCCTTGCGGTGGATGGACCACTTCTCGTCGGTCTCGACATCGCCGGCCTCGTCGATCGGGTTGCCCAGGACGTCCATGATGCGACCCAGGGTGCCCTTGCCGACCGGAACCGAAATCGGCTTGCCGGTGTTGGTGACCGTCAGGCCACGCTTGAGACCGTCGGAGGTGCCCATGGCGATGCCACGAACGATACCGTCGCCGATCTGCTGTTGAACCTCGACGATCAGGCCGGTGTCGTCAACGCGGATCGCATCGTAGACGGCCGGAACCTGGTCATGCGGAAATTCGACGTCGATCACCGCCCCGATGATCTCGACAATTTTTCCAGAACTCATGTGTGTTCCTCTTTCAATTCGAAAAATGGGTTGGTGCCGTCGTCACACGGCGGCCGCGCCGGACACGATCTCGGAGATCTCCTGGGTGATCGCCGCCTGACGCGCCTTGTTGTACTGCAGCTTGAGGTCGCGGATCATGTCGCCGGCGTTGTCGGACGCGTTCTTCATCGCGATCCGCCGTGCCGCCATTTCGCAAGCCACATTCTCGATGGCCGCCGACACGACAAGGCCCGAGATGTAACGCTTGAGCACCGCGTCCAGGACGATCTGCGAGTCGGGCTCGTAGAGGTAGTCCCAGTGGTGCTTGAGGCTCTCGTCCTCCTGGTACTTCAGGGGGGCGATCTGCTCGACCGACGGGTTCTGGCTCATGGAGTTTACGAACTCGTTATGGGCCAGCTCGATACGATCGACGTCACCGTTTTCGAACGACGCCAGGGCCGCGTTGATCGCCTTGCGCATCGCCGCGTAGCCGGGCTTGTCCCCAAGACCGGTCACGGAGGTCAGCACGTTGCCCCCGTAACGCTGGAAGAATGCCCGACCCTTGCTGCCGACCGGAATGACGTCGACCTCGACACCATTCTTCTCGTATTCACGGATCTTTTCGCCGGTGCGTTTGAGCAGGTTGACGTTCAGCCCGCCGCACAGGCCGCGATCCGTCGTCACCACGATCATCAGAACGCGCTTTACCTCGCGCTCGACCATCAGGGGATGGCGGTATTCAGGATGCGCGTTGGTGATGTGCCCGACCACCTCGAGAAACTTCTCGGCGTACGGACGGGTCATCTCCATCGCTTCCTGGGCACGCCGCATCTTGGATGCGGCGACCATTTCCATCGCCTTGGTGATCTTGCGCGTGTTCTGCACGCTCTTGATCTTGGTGCGAATCTCTTTGCCTACGGCCATGATTACGCTCCCGGTTTAGTAGACGCCCTTGGCCTTGAAGTCCTCGATGACTTTCTTGAGCTCGGCGGCAATCTCGTCGTTGAAGTTGCCTTCGTCACCGATCTTGCCGGCCAGGTCGGCCGCGTTGTCGGCCGCGAAGGCATGCAGGGCCGCCTCGAAGTCGTTGACCTTCTCGACCGGCACGTCATCGAGGTAGCCCTCGTTGGCGGCGGTGAGCGACAGCGCCATTTCGGTGACCGACAGCGGCTTGTACTGCGGCTGCTTCATCAGTTCGGTGACGCGCTTGCCGCGCTCGAGCTGCTTGCGGGTGACCTCGTCGAGGTCGGAGGCAAACTGCGAGAACGCCGCCAGCTCGCGGTACTGGGCCAGGTCGGTACGAATGCCGCCCGAAAGCTTCTTGACCGCCTTGGTCTGCGCCGAGCCACCGACACGGGATACGGAGATGCCCGGGTTGATCGCCGGACGGATGCCGGAGTTGAACAGGTCGGTCTCGAGGAAGATCTGGCCGTCGGTGATCGAGATCACGTTGGTCGGAACGAACGCGGAGACGTCGCCGCCCTGGGTCTCGATGATCGGCAGCGCGGTCAGCGAGCCGGTCTTGCCCTTCACTTCGCCGTTGGTGAACTTCTCGACGTAGTCGGCGTTCACGCGGGAGGCGCGCTCCAGCAGGCGGGAGTGCAGGTAGAAGACGTCACCCGGGTAGGCTTCACGGCCCGGCGGACGACGCAGCAGCAGGGAGATCTGGCGGTAGGCCCAGGCCTGCTTGGTCAGATCGTCGTACACGATCAGGGAGTCCATGCCGCGGTCGCGGAAGTACTCGCCCATGGTGCAGCCGGCGTAGGCGGCCAGGTACTGCATGGCGGCCGGATCGGCGGCGGAGGCGGCAACGACGATGGTGTACTCCATCGCACCGGTCTCCTCGAGCTTGCGCACGATGTTGGAGATCGTGGAAGCCTTCTGGCCGATGGCGACGTAGACGCAGTAGACGCCCTTGCCCTTCTGGTTGATGATCGAGTCGATCGCCACGGCGGTCTTGCCGGTCTGGCGGTCGCCGATGATCAGCTCACGCTGACCGCGGCCGATCGGCACCATGGAGTCGATCGCCTTGATACCGGTGAGGATGGGCTGATCGACGCTCTGACGCTCGATGACGCCCGGGGCGATCTTCTCGACCGGGGCGGTGGCCTCGGCCTTGATCTCGCCGCGACCGTCGATCGGCTGACCGAGGGTGTTGACGACGCGACCCAGCAGTTCCTTGCCTACCGGCACTTCCAGGATGCGCTGGGTGCACTTGACCTGGTCACCTTCACGCAGGTGCTCGTAGTTGCCGAGCACGATGGCGCCGACGGCGTCGCGCTCGAGGTTCATGGCCACGCCGAAGGCGCCGCCCGGCAGCTCGAGCATTTCGCCGAGCATGACGTCGTTCAGGCCGTGGATTTTCAGGATGCCGTCGCTCACCGAGACGATGGTGCCGACGGTTTGCGCTTCCGCGCCGGCATCGAAGTTTTCGATGCGCTCTTTAATCAGACTGCTGATTTCAGACGGGTTGATCATGGAAGATCTCCTTAGCGACTCATTTGTACGGCAAGATGCTCGAGCTCTCCGCGCATCGATCCGTCGATGACCAGGTCACCGGCGCGGATGATCGCGCCGCCGATGAGGTCCTCGTCGACGGTAGTTTCGAGCTCTACGGTGCGATCGAGTCGCTTGCCGAGCGCTGTTTTGATTTGGTTCGACTGCTCGTCGGTCAGGGGCTTGGCCGAGACGACCGAGGCCACGATGCGCTGCTCGGCATCGGCACGGAGCTTCTCGAACTCCGCGGTGACGACAGGCAGCAGATCGAGGCGGTCGCGTTCGCCGAGGAGACGCACGAGATTGAGCGCCTTCTCGTCGACGGCGTCCTCGACCACCTTGACGAAACCGGCGAGCCGGTCGTTGCGAGAACGCTTCTCGTCACCCAGAAACGCGACCATGTCGGGATTCCGCGCGACAGCGGAAAGCCCGGCAAGCGTCTCGCTCCAGTGCTTGGCCTGCGCCGCGTCGGCACAGAGTTCATGCACCGCCTTGGCGTACGAGATGGCGACTGTGGTGTGGTCAGACATGAGGCCTCCGCTAGTCCTAGATCCGAGCGATCAGATCTGAGATCGCGGATTCGTGGTCCTTGTCCGTCACCTCGCGCTTGAGGATCCGCTCGGCACCGGTGGCGGCCACGTCGGCGACCTGGGCACGGAGCTCTTCCTTGGCGCGATTGACCTCGCGGTCGATCTCGGCGTTGGCCTGGGCGACGATGCGCTCGGCCTCGGTCTTGGCGTTGTTACGCGCCTCTTCCAGGATCTGGTTCGAACGGGAGTTCGCCTGGGCGATGATGTCGTTCGCCTTGTCCTTGGCCTCGCGCAGCAGCTCGGTCGAGCGCTCCTGGGCCAGTTTCAGCTCGTGCTTGCCGCGCTCGGAAGCGGACAGGCCGTCAGCAATCTTCTTGCGACGCGCTTCCATCAAGGCGGAAAGCGGCGCCCACAGATATTTGTTGACCAGCCAGACCATCAGCACGAAGGCGATCAGCTGAGCAACCAGTGTGATCGAAATACTCACAATGTCCCCTCGCGTAAATACGGATTGGGTTTCCGGTCAGCAGGACGCGGCGGATCGAACCGCCGCGTCTGCCGAATCGATGTCACGAAGGACGCGATTTAGAGAGCGCCAATCGCGGCCGTCAGGGCACCGACGAACGGGTTGGCGAACAGGAACCACATCGCGAAGGCGAGGATGATGAACGGGAAGGACTCCATCAGGCCGGCGAAGATGAACATGTTGGTCATCAGCTGCGGACGCATCTCCGGCTGGCGCGCGATCCCCTCGAGGGTCTTGGAACAGATCAGGCCCCAGCCGATGGCCGAACCGAGGCCGGCGGCAGCGAGGATCACACCAACACCAACGGCGGTGTAGGCATAGATGGTAGCGAGCATATCGGGGGTCATGGCTTCTTCTCCTAATCAGAAAAACAAAGGGTCAAAGGAAACTCGGGTCGGTGATCAGTGTTCGTCCTGGGTATGAGCCATACCGATGTAGACGATGGTGAGCACCATGAAGATGAATGCCTGCAGCGTGATGACCAGGATGTGGAAGGCGATCCACGCCATGTCCAGCACGACCTGCAGCGGGAACCAGATGAGCAGGCTGGCACTGATGGTCGCGCCCAGGGTCAGCAGGGCGATCAGCAGGAAGACCAGCTCACCGGCGAACATGTTGCCGAACAGACGCAGCGCGAGGCTGATCGGCTTGGCGAGTTCGTCGATCGTGGTCATCACGATATTGATCGGGATGAGGAACTTGCCGAAGGGATGGAACAGGAACATCTTGATGTAGCCACCCAGCCCCTTCACCTTGATGCTGTAGTAGATGGTCAGGACGAACACGAACAGCGCCATGGCGAGCGTGGTGTTCAGATCGGTGGTCGGCACGACCTTGAGGTATTCGACGCCCAGGCCGGCGGCGATGGCCGGCAGCAGGTCGACCGGGATCAGGTCCATGAAGTTCATGAGCCAGACCCAGAGCAGGATGGTCAATGCCAGCGGCGCGATGATCTTGGGCGCGCGGCTGCCGAACGAGTCGCGGATCTGTTCGTCGACGAACTCGAGTATCCCCTCGGCCGCGTTCTGCAGGCCGTTGGGCGTTTCGGCACGCAGGCCGCGGCCGATGCGCATGGCCACGAACACGATCAGCGCACCCAGCAGGACGCTGAAGAAGATCGTGTCGATGTTGAGCTGCCAGAAACCTTCGCCAACATGGAGGTTGGTCAGGTGATGCTGGATATATTCAACCGGGCCACCGCCCGCATTCTCCGTAGCCACTGTCGCTAACTCCTCAAGCTTGAAATCAATCTGTTGTCCGGTCGGTCGGACGCCCGGAGTCCTGTCCGCGGGCCGCGAGGACGCCAGCGATCATGGCGACCACGAAGGCCCCGACCATGAAACGCGCGTCCAGCTTCAGCAGCCCGAGCCCGACCGCCATCAGGGCGAGCAGCGCGACAAAGCGCGCTGCCGCCCCGAGATACATCGTGTTCATGCTCTGCTGCGGCGCCTCCACGGCGAGCTCGGTCGCTCGAGCCATGGTTCGTCGCAGCATCCACGCCAGCAGCATGGCGACCGCGACACCACCGGCGGCCGACAACGCGGCATGCGGCGAGTGGAGCAGGGCCAACCCGGCGGCCAGCGCCAGGACGGCCAGCTGGACCGTCACCACGCGCCGCCCGCGGCGGGTGATCGCCTCGGCCATGCGGCTCATCGGCGCTCCGAATCCTTGTCTTCCGGCTCGTCGCGGCCGGTGGCCAGCAACGCCTTCTTCGCGTTGCGCATGCCGGCGACGAAACCCAGCGCCCCGAGGATCAACATGAAGATCGGGGCCGTCTCCAGCCAGGCGTCCAGCAGATAGCCGAGCAACAGCCCGGCGATGATGCTGGAGGCGAACATGTTGCCCGCTCCGACCTGCAGCAGCCCCTTGAAGCGCGCGCTCCAGTAGCCACCCTGGCCGTTCCGGCCGGCATCGGCGGGCGTCTTGTCGCGATCGTTCATGTTCGGGGCCCAAAAATTGGCGGTCAGTGTAGCGATTCGCTCATCGATCGACAAGCAAGGATGCCTTGGCAGGCTATGAGTCGGCATCTCCGGGCGGATCACCGCCATCACGCCACCCACAGCTGCCCTTCGGGCGTCGAGACCATCAACGAGGCAGCAAGCCGGTCAGTCGACCTCGGGCCGACCACCCTCTTCGCGGCCGACCAGTCGATCGATCAAGCCATCGAGCTGATCGAGGCTATCGAAGCCGAGGACCACGCGGCCCTTGCCGCGGCGATTGGCCTGGATGGCGACCGTCGTGCCGAGGGCCTCGCCCAGCCGCCGCTCCAGCGCCCGGGTATCCGGATCCTCTCCGGCCTGGGGGGCGGGGTCGGCCGACTTCAGGTAGCGACTGACCATGGACTCGACCTGGCGAACGGTGAGGGTCCGGGCCACCACCTTCTCGGCGATACCCGCCTGCTCCTTTTTCGGCAGGGCGGCGAGGCTGCGCGCGTGTCCGGCCTCGATCCGGCGCTCGCGCAGCAGCTTCTGCACCGGTGCGGCCAGATCCAGCAGCCGCAGGGCGTTGCTCACCGCCGGCCGCGAGACGCCCAGCACGTCGGCGACCTGCTGGTGGGTGAGTTCGAATTCCTTGACCAGCCGCTGCATGGCCTGGGCCTGCTCGATGGCATCGAGATCCTCGCGCTGCAGGTTCTCGATCAGCGCCATGGCCGCGGCTTGGTTGTCGTCGATTTCCCGCACGACCGCCGGGATGTGGTCGAGTCCGGCCTTCTGCGCGGCACGCCAGCGGCGCTCGCCGGCGATCAGCTCGTATTCGCCGGAGCGACGACGCACCACCACCGGCTGGATCACGCCCTGGGCACGGATCGAGTCGGCCAGCTCGGTCAGCGCCGCCTCGTCGAAGCGGGTGCGCGGCTGGAACGGATTGGGGCGGATCAGGTCGACCGCCAGCTCCCGCAGTTGCGCGCCGGCCTGCTCGGCCGGCCGCTCCGCCGTCCCGAGAAGGGCATCCAGACCGCGCCCCAATCCCTTGCGTTTCGTGCTCATGCGTTTGGCCTCTGTCTCCCGGTTCGTCAGCCGCGGCGACGCGACGCGCCGTCCCTGAGGGCGGCCGGTTTGCGGAGCTTGCCGCGCTTGCGCGCCCGCTTGACCAGTTCGCGGGCCACGTCGGCGTGCGCCTCCGCACCGCTGGAGCTCTTGTCGTAGAACATGGCCGGCAGACCGTGGCTGGGCGCCTCGGCCAGGCGCACGTTGCGCGGCACCAGCGCCTCGAAGACCCGGTCGCCGAAATGCTGGCGCAGCTGCTCGCTCACGTCCTGGGCGAGCCGGTTCCGCGCATCATACAGCGTGCGCAGCACCCCGGCGATGCCAAGGTCCGGGTTGAGCGCCACCCGCACCTGCTCGATGGTGTCGAGCAGGGCGGAGAGCCCCTCGAGGGCGAAGTACTCGCACTGCACCGGAATCAACACGTCGTCGGCCGCGGCCAGGCTGTTGATCGTGAGGGTGTTCAACGCCGGCGGGCAGTCGATCAGTATGAAGTCGTAGTCGTCGACCAGCGGCGCCAGCGCCTGGCGCAGCTTGGTCTCGCGGCCGATGCGCGTGACCAGCTGGAATTCGGCACCGGCAAGATCGATGGTGGCGGGGAGCAGATCGAAACCGCCCGGCTCGGTGGGCAGCAGTGCCTCGGTCACCCCGATCTCCTCGAGCAGCACCTGGCCGACGTGACGCTCGACCGAATGCTTGTCGTAGCCGGCACTGACCGTGGCATTCCCCTGCGGGTCCATGTCCACCAGCAGCACGCGGCGACCGAAGGCCTGCAGCGCGGCGGCGAGGTTCACCGCGGTGGTGGTCTTGCCGACACCGCCCTTCTGGTTGGTGATCGCGATCACCCAGCTCATGCCGTGCCCGCCCGTTCCACGACCAACAGATGACGTTCCGCATCGAGATCGGGGATATCGAGCGCGTGCCGGGCGGTGACGACGAACCCGTCGGGCAGGGCATCGAGCTCGTCGGCATCCAGCCGCCCCTTCATCGCGTACAGCCGGCCGCCGTCGGCGAGCAGTGGCGCGCCGGCCCGAACGAAATCCGCCAGCGCCGCGAAGGCGCGCGAGATAATGCAGTCGAAGCGGTCGGATGGATCGATCTGCTCGACGCGCTCGCGCTGCACGTGGACATTGCCCAGCCCCAGTTCGCGCCGGGCGGCCATGGCGAAACGCGTCATCTTGAGATTGGAGTCGACCAAGGTGACCTCACTGTCGGGGCGACAAACCGCCAAGATCATACCCGGTATGCCGGGACCACTGCCAATGTCGAGCAGACGCGGGCAGGCGGGCAGATGCGGCAGGACGGCGAGCGAGTCGAGCAGGTGACGGACGACCATCGCCTCCGGGTCGCGCACCGCGGTGAGGTTGTAGGGACGATTCCAGCGCAGCAGCAGTTCGAGGTAGTCGATCAACCTCGGCACCACACCCGGCTCGAGCGCGAGCCCGAGTACCCCGGCACCGTGGTCCAGTTGCCGCTCGAGACGCTGCCGCTGCTCGCCGGATAGCGCCGCGGGCATGCTCAGGCGGACCGCGCCATGTCGCCGCGGCGCTTGAGGTGCACCAGCAGCAGGGAGACGGCCGCTGGGGTCACGCCGGGGATGCGGGCGGCCTGGCCGACCGTCGCCGGTCGCTGCTGGCCAAGCTTGTCGCGCACCTCGTTGGACAGCCCGCGAATCTCGGCGTAGTCGAGGTCGGCCGGGATGGCCTCCTGCTCCTGCCTGACCGAGCGGGCCACCTCGTCGCGCTGGCGGTCGATGTAGCCGGCGTACTTGGCCTCGATCTCCAGCTGCTCGATCACCGCCGGGGCGGGCATGGCTTCGGGTGCCAGCTCGTCGACCGCGGCGATCGCCGCGTAGTCCAGCTCCGGCCGGCGCAGGAGATCCAGCGCGGTGACATTGCGCGTGATCGACCCCTCGAGCCTGTCGGCGGCCGGATGACCCGGGTGGACCCAGATGTCCTTGAGGCGCCCGCGCTCGGCCTCGATCGCCTCCATCTTCTCGTTGAAGGCCCGCCAGCGGCGCTCGTCGACCAGGCCCAGCTCGTGGCCGATGGGCGTCAGGCGCTGGTCGGCGTTGTCCTCGCGCAGCATCAGGCGGTATTCCGCCCGGCTGGTGAACATGCGGTAGGGCTCGAGCGTGCCCTGGGTGGTCAGGTCGTCGACCAGCACGCCGAGGTAGGCCTGATCGCGGCGCAGGGTGAGCGGATCGCGATCGAGCACGCGCGCCGCGGCGTTGGCACCGGCCATCAGCCCCTGCGCGGCGGCTTCCTCGTAGCCGGTAGTGCCGTTGATCTGCCCGGCGAAGAACAGGCCCTCGATCGCGCGGGTCTCCAGCGTGGGCTTCAAACCGCGCGGGTCGAAGAAATCGTATTCGATCGCGTAGCCCGGGCGGGTGATGTGGGCGTTCTCGAAACCGCGGATCGAGCGCACCAGCTCGAGCTGCACGTCGAAGGGCAGGCTGGTGGAGATGCCGTTGGGGTAGACCTCGTGGGTGTCCAGTCCCTCGGGCTCGACGAAGATCTGGTGCGAGCCCTTGTCGGCGAAGCGGTGGATCTTGTCCTCGATCGACGGGCAATAGCGCGGACCGATGCCCTCGATCTCACCGGTGAACATCGGTGAACGGTCCAGCCCACCACGGATGATCTCGTGGGTACGCTCGTTGGTGTGCGTGATGAAGCACTCGACCTGGCGCGGGTGCTCCTCGGGCGAGCCAAGGAAGGAGAACACCGGCGTGGGCGTGTCGCCCGGCTGGGCCTGCATCACCGAGAAATCGAGGCTGCGCCCGTCGAGGCGCGGCGGCGTGCCGGTCTTCAGGCGCGCCACGCCCAGATCGAGCGAACGCAGGGTATCGGCGAGCTTTTTCGCCGGTGGGTCACCGGCCCGTCCGCCCTCGGAGCGCTCCAGCCCGACGTGGATCTGCCCGGCCAGGAAGGTGCCGGCGGTCAGCACCACCGACTCCCCGTAGAACTCGATGCCGCCCGACGTGCGCACGCCCACGACCCGCTCGCCGTCGAGGATCAGGTCGTCGACCGCCTGCTGGAACAGGGTCAGGTGCGGCTGGTTTTCCAGCATGTGGCGCACCGCGGCCTTGTAGCGCACGCGGTCGGCCTGGGCGCGGGTGGCACGCACGGCCGGGCCCTTGCGGGCATTGAGGATGCGGAACTGGATGCCGCCGAGATCGGCGGCGTGCGCCATCGCGCCACCCAGCGCGTCGATCTCCTTGACCAGGTGCCCCTTGCCAATCCCGCCGATCGCGGGATTGCAGCTCATCTGGCCGAGGGTCTCGATGTTGTGGGTGACCAGCAGGGTCTCCACGCCCATGCGCGCGGACGCCAGCGCCGCCTCGGTGCCGGCATGACCGCCGCCGATGACGATCACGGGGAATCGATCTGGATAGCGCATGGGAACCTCCTGCCGTCGAAGCGGCTGATAAACCCCGGCACGAAATTGGCTGCGGCGGGGGCGCGGCAGTATAACGGAAACCTGTTTCAGATCCAGCAGTTATCGCCGACCATCACACAGCTCCGACCACCTCGGGATCACCCCGCTCGACGGCGCGCCGCAACCGAGCGACGCCACCGCGGAAGGCTCGCGCGTCGAAACCGGCGCGCTGCATGCGCTCGGCGAGCATCGGCGCGTTCGCGCCGCGCAGGCAGTAGAGCAGGTAACGACGATCCCTCGGCAATGACTCGAACCGACGCGCCAGCACGTCGGGCGGGTAGTTGACCGCGCCGGGCAGGTGCCAGTCGCGAAACCGCCGCGGCGGCTGACAATCGATCACCGTCGCGTCGGCGGGTATGGAGTCGGCGAGCACGTCCGGCTCGACCAGGTCCTCGTCGGTCAGGGCGGCGAGATCGATCTCGCGCGCCTCGGCCACGGCGCGCTCGAGCAGGGTGCGATCCAGCATAGCCTCCTCGCGCTCGATCCGGCCGCGACGGGACGAGACCAGCGGCTTGCTGTTCGACAGCGCGCAGAACTCCGGTACGCCCTCGGAAAGCGAGTAGGTGCCGATCCGGCGGGCCAGCGTCATGATCTCGGTCTTGTCGAAGCCGATCAGCGGACGCAGCACCGGCACCCCGCTGGCCGGATCGATGCTGTTGAGGTTGGAAAGCGTCTGCGAGGAGACCTGCGAGAGCGCCTCGCCGGTGACCAGTGCCTGCGCCCCGGTGCGCCGGGCCACGCCCTCGCCGGCCCGATACATCAGGCGCTTGAGGACCACCTGCCAGACCTCGCCGGGAAGTCGCTCGCGCATGTCGGCGACCACGGCAAGGAAATCGACCACGAACAGCCGCGGGCGGTCGCCGATGGCCCAGTCACGAGCCAGACGGTGGGCGAGGCGCGTCACCATGTGCTCATGGGTCGCCCCGCCGAGGTTGCAGAAGACGTAGTCGTTGCCCACCCCGCGGCGCATCGTGTACCAGGCGGCCACCGGCGAATCAAAGCCGCCGGACATCAACGTCACCGCGCGATCCTGCACCCCCAGCGGCACGCCGCCCGGGCCGGGGTGACGCTCGGTGAACACCCACGCGCCGGCCTCGACCAGATCGATCTCCACCCGCACCTCGGGCGCGTCGAGGTCGACCCGGCCGAAGGGGTTGAGCGCCGCGCCAACCTGACGTTCGACCTCGCGGGTCGACAGCCGCGCGCCCCCATGACGCTTGCAGCGCACCGCGTAGGTCCGGCCGCGCACCGTATCGGCGAACCGTTCCCGGACGGTCTCGACCAGCGCCTCGATCGTCGGCTCGACCACGGCCTCGACCGGCGAGTAGGAGGCTACTCCGAACACGCGCTCCAACCCGCTTACGGCCGCAGCGCGTTCACGGGTGAACAGCAACAGACGCCCCTGGTCGACGCGCAGCGCGTGGGGCACCCCGTCGAGCGCCGCGCGCAGGTTGTTCATCAGGACATTGCGAAAGCGGCGGCGCGTGGGCCACGACTTCAACTGCATTTCCGGGGCGGGCCGGATGATGACCCGTTCGGGCCAGTCGGATTCGGACATGACGGGTATTGCGTGCAAATGAAACGAGAGCGATGTCTTCCCCGCCTTGAACGCGGGGC
>NZ_JBKHFB010000012.1:0-44663 GCF_046540515.1 Guyparkeria sp. | reverse complement strand
GGCACGCTGCCTTTTCTGTAGGTCGTTTCGGGACCGTGGCCCGAACGCATCGCTCGATCAGTGCTCGTGGCCGCCAGGTCCGTGGACGTGACCGTGTTCGATTTCTTCCTCGGAGGCCGGCCGCACGTCCTTGATCTCGACGTCGAAGTGCAGGGTCTCGCCGGCGAGTTCATGGTTTCCGTCGAGGGTGATCTCGTCGCCGTTGACCTCCTTGATGGTGACCACGGTGACGCCGCCTTCGGTCTGTGCCTGGAAGCGCATGCCCGGCTCGATCTCGTCGACGCCCTGGAACATGGAGCGGGGGACGGTCTGGACCATGCGCTCGTCGCGCTCGCCATAAGCGTCCGCCGGCTCGATCGAGACGGACAGGGTGTCACCCACCGACTTCTCGTCGAGTGCCTTCTCCAGGCCCGGGATGATGTTCTGGTGGCCGTGGAGGTAGGCCATCGGGCCGGTCTGCTCGGAGCTGTCCATGACCTCTCCGGCATCGTTTTTCAGGGTGTAGTCGATGGAAACGACGTGGTCGTTCTGAACTTGCATTGATTTGCCTCGCGTGGACGGCGGTGAATGTCGGGGGTGGTTTCCCGAATCCCTGTGCGACCTCAGGATCGACGAGAAATTCCCCGGATGCGCGGGCAAAGGCCCTAGCGCGTGCTGAGGTGGTAGAAGTGGTTGGTGGCGGCAACGAAGCCCGACGGGCTGCCGCAGTCGAAACGTCGTCCCTTGAACCGGTATGCGATCACCTTGCCTTGTTCGGCCTGCTCGCGCAAGGCGTCGGTGATCTGGATCTCGCCGCCGGTGCCGGGGGGCGTGCGGCGCAGGATGTCGAAGATGTCTGGGGTCAGGATGTAGCGACCGATGATGGCGAGATTGCCCGGCGCATCCTCGGCCGAGGGCTTCTCCACCATGTCGGTGACCCTGATCACGTCGTCGTCGATGGGGGTGCCGCCGATGATGCCGTACTTGTGGATGTCCCGTTCGGGGACCTCCTCGACGGCGATCACCGAGCACTGGTGCCGCTCGTAGATGGTGGCCATCTGCGCCATGATCCCGACCGGCGACCCCACGCAGAGGTCGTCGGCCAGCACGACGCCGAACGGCTCGTGACCGATCAGCCGTTCCCCGGTGAGGATGGCGTGGCCCAGACCGAGCATTTCAAGCTGGCGGGTGTAGGAGAAGGTGCAGTTGTCGATCAGGCGGTCGATCGAGGCGAGCAGGGATTCCTTCTTTGTGCCGCGGATCTGGTGCTCGAGCTCGTAGTTGACGTCGAAGTGATCCTCCAGCGCCCGCTTGCCGCGACCGGTGACCATGGCCATCTGGGTCATGCCGGCCTCGAAGGCCTCCTCGACGCCGTACTGGATCAGCGGCCGATCGAGAATCGGCAGCATTTCCTTGGGCATGACCTTGGTGGCGGGCAGGAACCGGGTGCCGTACCCGGCGGCGGGAAACAGACACTTCTCGATCATCGTGAATCCTCTGGTTTGGTGCGTGCTTGTTCGGTACGACGGCCACGGGGCGTGTTGCGACCGGCCTTCAGGAAACGGCGGCGCTTGATGCTGTGCCACCAGGCGGCCAGGAAGGCGGTGGTCGCCGCAATGGCGATCAGCAGGTGCCAGCCACGATCGGCCGGAACGGCCCAGGCATCGGTGGCCGAGATCAGAAGGTAGAACAGGGCGACCAGCGCCGCCCAGATCATGGTCTTGTAATGTCCGCGCCACAGGCCCGGCGATACGGCGACGGCCGGCAGCAGCAACAGGGCCGTGGTCAGTCCCCCGGGACGGAGGTCGGCCTGGCCGGCGACCAGCAGACCGAGGTAGCCGACGATCACGCCGGCCAGACCCAGCAGCATCAGCCGTAGCGGCCAGATCGGCAGCCCCTCGCTGGTCTGCCCGGCGAACATCAGGTCAGCTGCCGCGCGATCGTGGCCACCCGGGCACCCAGCGCACGGCTCAGTTCGCGCTCGTCGCGGCTCAACCGGGGGTGGTCGTTGGCCGTGTGGCTGGCCCCGTACGGCGTGCCGCCGGTCTGGGTGTGTGCCAGTTCGGGCTGCTGGTAGGGAATACCCGTGATCAGCATGCCGTGGTGGATCAGCGGCACGATCATCGAAAGCAGGGTAGTCTCCTGACCGCCGTGCATCGAGCCCGTGGAGGTGAACACCCCGGCCGGCCGGCCGACGAGCTCGCCCCGGAACCACAGTCCGCTGGTGTCCTCGAGGAAGCGCTTGACCGCCGAGGCCATGCCGCCGAAGTAGGTCGGGCTGCCGAGCAGCAGGCCGCGGCACTCGCGCAGGTCGTCGATGGTCACCTCGGGATCGCCGTCGGCGGGCTGCTGGCCATCCGGGCAGGGGATGCGCCGCAGCCGGGCCTGAGCGTCCTCGACCTGTTCGACGCCGCGTGCGGCCTGTCGAGCGAGGTTTTCGGTCTTGCCGGTGCGGCTGTAGTAGAGAATCAGGATGTCCACGGGGTCGTCCGGGCTGGTGTGGGGTGTTTGCGCGCCGGACCAGTTTAGCAATAACCTCGACGATCCGGGGTTGCCGGCCGGGCAAGTCCGGTACGGGTTCCCTGAGTGGGTGTACCCGGGGATGGGCGTATTGACAAATCCCCGTGTCGGTTTGAATGTTAGCTCTCTATCTGTCTTGCGACATGTGTGGGCAAGACCTGGAGACACCGGGAGGAGACGGCGATGACGGCAAACGATGTGAGCAGTCAGTTCTTGAGCGATCGAACGATGGGCCAAGGGGCGGGGCGCTCTTCGGGTAGCACCGCCCACCGGCTGGCCCGCCTGGGCGTTGGGTTGCTTCTCGCCATCGGGGTGGTGTTCTCCTCCGTCGGCCATGCCCAGGACCTCGAGGATTTCTGGGACGATCCGTTCAAGGACCTCAAGGCCGACGTCGAGCAGGCCCGCGACGAGGGCAAGGCGGGAGTGTTCGCGTTCTTCGAGATGGAGGAATGCCCGTTCTGCCACCGCATGAAGACCCAGGTGTTCACCGACCCGGCGGTGCAGGAGTACATCAAGGAGAACCTCGTCACGGTCAGCATCGACATCGAGGGTGACGTGATGATGACGACCCCGGATGGCGAGGAAATGAAGGAGAAGGATTACGCCTTCAAGGAAAAACGGGTGCGTGCCACGCCGGTGATGATCTTCTTCGATACCGATGGCGAGTCGGCAGTCCGCTATACCGGGCCGACACAGTCGCCCGAGGAGTTCCGGCAATTGATGAAGTTTTTCGTCTCGGGTGCCTACAAGGAACCGGGCATGAACTTCTTCAAGTACAAGAAGCAGCAGTAGTGAACCGTGGGTCGCCCCTGGCGGCCCACGAACGGCATGGAGGCAACCAGGATGGTGAAGGCGCGATTGTTCGGCACGGGTCAGTCGGTCGGTCGGGGACGGTCGATCGTCCTGGCGGCCCTGGCTTCGTGCCTGCTTGTCGGCTTCGCGGACTCGAAGGCCCTGGCGGCGGACAACCTCCCGCCACCGCCGACCGTCGAGGACGATGGCTTGGTCGAACCGGAGGCATTGCCGGACAAGCTGACGTTCGACCAGGTGCTGGACCTGCCGCTGGAGAACCAGTACGGCGTTGTCGGGGCGCGTGCCCGGTACGAGAGGCGACGCGCGGAGCAGGAGATGATCCGTTCGTCGAACCGGCCGCAGGTCACGGTCGATGGACGCTTGCGCTACGTCGAACCGGGGGATCTCGCGGTCGAGAACGATCAGCACGATGATCACCGGGCAGGCCTGTCCCTGCGGCAGAAGCTGTTCGACTTCGGGCGTCAGCAAGACCGCGAGGCAGCCGCCGAGGCGCGCCTGGTCGGCGAGCGGCTTTCCCTGCTCGACGAGCAGAAACGTCAGCGGCTGGCGATTCTGCGTGCCTATTTCGACGTCCTGCTCGCCGATCAACGCTACCAGGCGCTAAACGAGCGCATGGCGATCCTCTTCATCCGCTATGACCGGGCCCGCGACCGTCGGGAACTGGGGCAGACCTCGGACTACGATATCGCGGTATTCGAACGCGATTACCAGGACGCGATGTTGCAGCGTGCCCGGGCGGATGCCGATCGCCGGCTGACTCGGCGTCATCTGGCCGAGATCACCGGCCGCCCGGGCCGGTTGCCGCGTTCGCTCGAGGCGCCATCGTTGACCCGCCTGTTCGAGCGTGAGGTGCCGGCGGTCGGGGATCTGATCGAGACAGCCTTGCAAGAGGATCTCGCCCTGAACGCGCTGCGTCATCGGCACGACGGTAGCAAGTCCGACCTCACGGCGGCGCGTGGGGGCAACCTGCCCAGCATTCATGGCGAGGTCAATGCCGATCACTACAGCCGTGAAGGCGCGACCCGTGACCCGTTCCGCGCAGGTGTCTACATCGAATTCCCGCTGTTCCGCGGTGGTGCCAGGGACGCCGAGATCGCCGCCGCCCAGGCCGACCGGATGGGCGTGGTCGCCCGCATGGCCGAGCGCGAGGCCGATATCCGCCGCTATGCCACCGAGCTGGTGGAGATGATCCGGGTACACCAGTCGATCGGCAAGCAGCGTATCGACGCACTGGATAGCTATGCCGATCTCAATTTCATGCGCAACCAGACCCTGTACCAGATGGAGAAGGCCGCCGACCTGGGCGACGCCATGACGGAGATGTCGATGGCAAAGCTCGAACGCATGCAGACGACCTACGCGCTGGCCATGCGCTGGGCCGAAGTGGCCCTGCTCACCAACCAATCGCTGGAAGCGGTGCTGTTGGGCGAGCCCGGAGGCAGCGACGAGGTGAACGGCGGTGAAGACACCACGGAGGACGAAAGATCATGAAACGTATCGAGTCGCGATGGGCGCGTTGTTTCACCGTGCCCTTGGCCGTGTTTTCCTTCGGCCTGGGCGGGGTTGCCTGGGGCGAGGAGGTCGAGGGGCAGCTGGACTTCGCCGACCGGGTGGCGCTCTCGACGCCGGTGGCCGGGGTGGTGGAGTCGTTGCCGGTCAGGGCCGGTGAACGGGTCGACGAGGGCGCACTGCTGCTGGCGCTGGATTCGACGCCGTTCGATCAGCGCCACCGGATGGCTTCCGCGCAGATCGAGGGCCTGAGTCTGGCCGCCGAAGAGGCCTCTCTGGACGCCGATCGGGTGCAGGAGCTTTACGACCGCACGGTCGGTTCGGATTCCGAGCGTGCCCTGGCGGTGATCGAGCGCGAGAACGCCGAAGGCGAGCGGGACCGGGTCCGGGCACAGGCGGCACTCCGGGCCTGGGAGCGGGAGCAGTCACGTCTGGAAGCGCCGTTCGACGCCCGGGTCCTGTCGGTGGATGCCGCGGTGGGCGAGGTGGTCTCGCCGCAGTTGACGCCGCCGACCCTGATCGAGATAGCACGGGCCGACCAATTGCTGGCCATCGCTCGGGTAAGCGCCGATCAATTGGGTGACCTGGAGCTGGGCGACGAGATCACCGTCTCCCGGGGCGAGGAGCGCCGGACGGGGAGGGTCGATGCCATTCGGGCGCACGGCGACGATGGCGCGGTGCGCTACGATCTGGCGGTGCGGGTGGAGTCGGGCGAGGGCTGGCGTGCCGGTCAGTCAATCACCCTGACGTTGCCGGACGACTGAGCTCGAGCCGTTTCCGACGCCATGCGAGGCGGGGCGGGATCTCACATCCCGCCCCGTTTCTGGTTTTGGATATTGTGCCTCGCCGAAGAGCCGCTCAGGTCAGCTGGGCATCGATCCAGTCGAACAGCTGGTCGGCGGCGATGTCCTCGCTGGCCTCGGCGTCGCGTCGGCGCACCTCGAGCTGGCCGGCAGCCAGGCCGCGCGGGCTGACGACGACGCGCAGCGGAATGCCGATCAGCTCCCAGTCGGCAAAGGCTGCCCCCGGGCGCAGACCGCGATCGTCGAGGATGGTCTCGATGCCGCGGGCCCGCAGCTCGGCGTAGATGGCCTCGGCCCGCTCCATCACCGTCTCGTCCTTGTTGGCACCGATCGGCACGATGGCGACCGCAAACGGGGCGATCGGCATCGGCCAACGGATGCCGCGGTCGTCATTGTTCTGCTCGATCGCCGCGGCGACGATGCGCGAGACGCCGATGCCGTAGCAGCCCATCAGCGGGGTGAGTGGCTTGCCGTCCTCGCCGAGGACCTCGCAGTTCATCGCCCGGCTGTACTTGTCGCCGAGCTGGAAGACGTGGCCCACCTCGATGCCGCGGCAGATGTCGAGCTTGCCCTGACCGTCCGGGGCCGGGTCCCCGGCGACGGCATCTCGCAGGTCGGCGGTCTCCGGCTCGGGCAGGTCGCGTCCCCAGTTCACACCCGTCAGGTGATAGCCGTTCTTGTTCGCCCCGCAGGCGAAGTCGGTCAGCGCGGCGGCGGCGAAGTCGACGATGACCGGGATATCGAGCCCCACCGGGCCGATCGAGCCGACCGAGGCCCCGGTGAGTTTCGGCGCCTGGGCCTCGTCGACGAAGGTCAGGGGCTCGGCGATCGCCGGGTGCTTGGTCGCCTTGATCTCGTTGAGCGAGTGGTCGCCGCGCAGGATCAGGGCGACGGCGGGCGACTCGCTGCCGGCCACCAGCAGCGTCTTGACGGTGCGCGTCGCCGGCAGGTCGAGTGCGGTGGCCACGTCCTCGATGGTGCGCGCGTTGGGCGTGGCCACCTCGGCCATGGTCTCGGCCGGTTCCGGGCGCGGGCCGTCGGCCGGGAAGGTGGGCGCCATCTCCACGTTGGCGGCGTAGTCGCCGTCCACCGCGTAGGCGATGGCATCCTCGCCGGAGTCGGCCAGGACGTGGAATTCGTGCGAGGCGTTACCGCCGATCGAGCCGGTATCGGCCACCACCGCGCGCCAGGCCAGTCCCAGTCGCTCGAGGATACGGCTGTAGGCCGTGTACATGAGCTGGTAGGTCTGCTCGAGCGAGGTCGCATCGGCGTGGAAGGAATAGGCGTCCTTCATCACGAACTCGCGGGCCCGCATCACGCCGAAGCGCGGGCGGATCTCGTCGCGGAACTTGGTCTGGATCTGGTAGAAGTTCACCGGCAGCTGGCGGTAGCTCTTGAGTTCGCGGCGCGCGTAGTCGGTGATCACCTCTTCGTGGGTGGGCCCGAAGCAGAAGTCGCGGCCGTGGCGATCGGTCAGACGCAGCAGCTCGGGACCGTACTGCTGCCAGCGTCCCGATTCCTCCCACAGCTCGGCGGGCTGGACGGCCGGCATCAGCAGTTCCAGTGCCCCGGCCGCGTCCATCTCCTCGCGGACGATCGCCTCGACGCGCCGCAGAACCTTGAGCCCCAGCGGTGACCAGGTGTAGAGCCCCGATGCGAGCTTCTTGAGCATGCCGGCACGCAGCATCAGCTGATGGCTGACGATCTCCGCCTCGGACGGGGTTTCCTTCATGGTGTTGATGGCGAATTGGCTGGCGCGCATGGGGGTCTCGTTCGTGTTGGAAAGCGGGATGCCGGTGGTGGATCACCGGGACTTGGCAGGCGGGGATTGTACCGAGGCAGGCGATGGGGCGTCGAGGCAATTGCCGCAGGTGCGGGACGAGCCCTGCGGACGGCTAAACGGCCGCACAGGGCGGCCGCTTGAGTCGGTGGTGGTGACGTGAGGAGCCTACTCCTCGGCCGCGCTACAGGCCTCCTCGATGATGGCGTCGAGCCGCTTGAGTCGCTCCTTGCGCTGCTCTTCGCTCATCGGCTGATACTTGCCGTCCTCGTCCCGTACCATCAGCTGGTTGCCGCTGTTGGCGACGGACTCGCGTTGTTCGCGCGCCTGCCGACAGGTCTCCCGAGCCTTTTCCCGGTCCACGACCTTGGTTTCCGTGGCCGGATCGGACGGATCGCCTTCGCTAGATTCCGGCTCCTCCTCGCTCGGCGACTCGTCGATCTTTGGAGGCTCGTTTGGCTCCGGGGTGCCGACGGCGTCGACTTCTTCGGAGGGGCGATCCTTCGGCGGGGTCTGCGAAAACTGGACGTTGCCGCGCTCGTCGACGGACTTGTAGATCGTGGCGGCCTCGACCGGCTGGTGAGTTAACGCCAGCATGATCACGGCGACAACGGCGAGGCCCGCGACGGCCAGGCGGCGACCGCTACTCGCCTTGTTGCGTGTCGAGGGAGTCCCCAGCGGGGCGAGTTGTGCTGCGATTCCTTGCATGATGTCGGGTCCCGAAGTGATGGACGATCCAGTGCCGACCCGGCCCTTGGCCGAGCAATATGGTTCTTCCTGAGGATAAACCCCTCGTCCCGCCGTGAAAAGCCCCGGCAAGGCGGTCGTGCGGTGATGGTGGTCGGCGGCGTGCTGGTCGCAAAGCACAAGGTGGCTTGATACACTCTCTGGCCCAGTTTATCGCTCACCGGAACAGAGACTGAACCAATGGCCGACCGTCGCCTCAAGGTTTTCAATACCGTTGCCCGCCTGTTGAGCTTTACCAAGGCCGCCGAGGCGTTGCACATGACCCAGCCGGCCGTGACGTTCCAGGTGCGCCAGCTCGAGGAGCATTTCGACACCCGCCTGTTCGACCGGACGCACAACCGGGTGACGCTCACCGATGTCGGTCACACCGTCTACGAGATCTCCGAGCGGATCTTCGAGCTCTACGACGAGATGGATCGTCGTGTGAAGGAGATGACCGGCGAGATCGGCGGGGCGCTGAACATCGGGGCCAGCATGACGGTCGCCGAGAACATGCTGCCGGCATTGCTGGGCAATTTCCGCCAGGAACACCCCGACCTGTCGGTGCGCCTGAAGGTGGGCAACACCGAGTCGGTGGTGTCCATGGTCGAGCACAACGTGGTCGATCTGGCGCTGGTCGAGGGCAGCGTGACCAACAAGAATCTCCTGGTCGAGACCTGCCGCCGCGACGAGCTGGTGGTGATCATGCCGCCGGAGCATGAGCTTGCCGCCTATGCCGACGACGGCGTTCCCGTGGAGAAGCTGATGAAGTATCCCTTCATCTGCCGAGAGGAGGGCTCGGGCACGCGCGAGGTGGTCATCTCCTACATGAACGAGCAGGGCTTTGCCGAGGGCTGGGACGTCTGCATGGAACTGGGCAGCCCCGAGGCGATCAAGGGCGCTGTCGAGGCGGGCATGGGCCTGTCGATCATGTCCTCGGCGGGTATCAGCAAGGAGCTCAAGCTGGGTCTGCTGACCGCCGTGCCCTTGCAGCCCCGGCTGTTTCGCGACTTCTCCTTCGTCCGTCAACGGCACAAGTTCCGGCTGCCGGCGATGGAGCAGCTACTGGAGTTCTCGCGCCACTACTGTCGCGACAGCACGCCGATGCACGACCTGGAAGTCATCCAGCATACGGCGAACGGCGAGGAGGCCTGAGTCGCCTGCCTTGAGCTACCACCAGTAGCAAGACGAAGAACGCCCGGATCGCCTCCGGGCGTTCTTCGTCGTGGGATCGGTCCAGATCCCGCGCAACAAGAAACCCGGCGCGGGGCGGACCCGGCCGGGTTTCTGGAAAACGCGCCCCGAGGGGGCGGTCAGGGGGATCAGAAGCCGCCGCTGGCCCCGGCTTCCATCATCTTCCAGATGCTGTCACGCACGTGCATGGCGTCCTTCTTGAAGTCCGGATCCATCTCCTTGCCGCCGTGAACGAACATGTCCATGTTGAGACTGTAGAGCCAGTAGCCCCCGTCCTCGTCTTCGACCACCGAGATACGGCATGGCAGGTAGGCGGAGAAGTAGGGGCTGAAGTTGACGGCCTTGCGAGCGATCTGCGGGCTGCAGTACTGATAGATCATCAGGTAGCGCTGCTCTTCGCCCGTCTCCTGCTCGAGTTGCCTGGACAGCGGCATCTCGCCGACGTTCATCAGGCCCGTACCGACCGCGGCCGACTCGATGCTGGTCTTGATGTCGTCGGGGGTGAGGCCGTCCTCGACCTTCATCCGCCAGACGGTGGCAGCGCCCAGATCGCCGCCGCTTTCGACGAACTTGTCGTACATGTCCCCGTAAATGTCCATGGCCTTCGGATCGAGGTTGTCCTTGACCGAAAGGAACCCGCAGCCGGACAGCGTCATGATGGCGGCACCGAGGATCGATACCTTGAGGAAATTGCGCATGGGTGACTCTCCCTGTGTAATTTTTCGTCTTCAGGCCACCTGGCCTCGACGAATTCGATTATCTGCGCATTAGTACATGCTTACAAACTTGATTAATTTACTCCTGATAAAGGGCCTTAATTTGGTCATCCAGCCCCATCATGGCGGGGCGACCCAAAAAAGTGATCGCCCGCAGCGAGGCGGGCGACAAGGTGCTTTCGGTCGGCCGGACGCCGATTCAAGGTCCTCAGAGCACCTCGGCGGCAAACTCGGCCAGCCGTGAACGCTCGCCGCGAGTCAGGGTCACGTGGGCGCCGTGTGGCCAGCCGCGGAAGCGATCGACCACGAAGGTCAGCCCCGAGCTGGTCTCGGTGAGGTAGGGCGTGTCGATCTGGGCGATATTGCCCAGGCAGACCATCTTGGTGCCCGGTCCGGCGCGGGTGATCAGGGTGCGCATCTGCTTGGCGGTCAGGTTCTGGGCCTCGTCGATGATGACGAGCTTGTTCTGGAAGGTCCGGCCGCGCATGAAGTTGAGCGAGCGGATCTTGATGCGCGACTGCAGCAGATCGTTGGTGGCCGCCCGTTCCCAGGAACCGCCCCCGCCATCGGTCTTGGCCAGCACCTCGAGGTTGTCCATGAGCGCGCCCATCCAGGGCGTCATCTTCTCTTCCTCGGTGCCGGGCAGAAAGCCGATGTCCTCGCCGACGGGGATGGTCACGCGGGTCATGACGATCTCGGTGAACAGTTTCTGCTCCAGCACCTGGGTCAGGGCCGCGGCCAGTGTCAGCAGCGTCTTGCCGGTGCCGGCCTGGCCCAGCAGGCTGACGAAATCCACGTCCGGGTCCATCAGCGCGTTGAGCGCAAAGCTCTGCTCCGGGTTTCGGGCGGTAATGCCCCAGACGGAGTGCCGCTCCTGCTGGTAGTTGGTGACGCTCTCGAGCACGGCGCTGCCGTCGGCCTCGACCTGGCGCACCACCGCGGTGAACGGCGACGGCGCCTCGAGTCGCAGGTAGAGGTTCGGATACCACTCCGCAGTGTCCGCCCCGTGGATGCGATAGAAGACCCGGCCCTCGTCCTGCCATGACTCGAGTGCCTCGCCATGCGCCTCCCAGAAATCCGGGCCGAGCGTCTCGTGGCCGGTGTGCAGCAGCGAGACGTCGTCGAGCACCTGGTCGTTGTGGTAGTCCTCGGCCTTCAGTCCGACGGCGGTGGCCTTGATCCGCAGGTTGATGTCCTTGGAGACCAGGATGACTTCGCGGTCGGTGATCCGTTCCTGCAGGGCCAGCGTGATGCCCAGGATCTGGTTGTCCGCCCGGCTGCCCGGCAGGCTCACGGGCAGGTCGTTGCTCTCCTCACGGGTCTGCAGGAACAGCCGACCGGTCGGCGTGACGGCCCGTTCCGGCTGGCCGTGCAGGGTGGTATGGATGGGCAGTCCCTGGTTGATCGTGGCGATGTCCACGTCCGTGAGCATCTCGTCGAGGAACCGGCTGACCTGTCTGACGTTGCGTGCGGTCTCGGACTGGCCCTTCTTGCCGGCATCGAGTTCCTCGAGCACGATCATCGGCAGGTAGATGTCGTGCTCCATGAAGCGGTACAGGGCGGTGGGGTCGTGCATCAGCACGTTGGTGTCGAGAATGAACAGGCAGCGATTCTTGCGGGTGGTGGTGATCATCGCGTGAGGTAGTCCCTTTGATTGGAGGGCGGTCGGCCGTTTTACAGGGCCTTGACCGCCTCGAGTACCGCCTCGACATGCCCCGGTACCTTGACCTTGCGCCAGGTCTGCCGGATCACGCCGTCGGCGTCGATGAGAAAGGTGCTGCGCTCGATGCCCTCGAAGCGCTTGCCGAACATGTTCTTCATCCGCAGGACATTGAAGGACTGGCTGACCGAGCGGTCGGTGTCGGCGATCAACGGAAAGGTGAGGCCCTGCTTGTCGCAGAACCTGCGGTGGCTGGCGGCATCGTCGTTGGAAACGCCCACCACACGGGCACCGGCCGCCTCGAAGTCGGCCAGGCGGGTCTGGAAGTCCCGGGCCTCGGTGGTGCAGCCGGGCGTGTTGTCGCGCGGGTAGAAGTACAGCACCAGCGGGGTGCCGCGAAAGTCGTCACGGCTCAGGGTGTCACCGTCGACGGTCTGGCCGGAGAAATCGGGCGCGGGCTGGCCCGTGCGGGGTTCGGGAGACGAGGTGGCGGCCATCTTGCTGCTCATTGGTTCGATCAAACTCCCAGGCTGTGACGTCGTGATGAAGGCGGACCGCCGGATGTCGGTGTCCGGATCCAATATAGCAGCCACTCTGGGGGCGTGCGGGTGCCGACGGCAAGGGGCCCGAGTCCACATGGTTCCGGCTTGTCACTGGCCAATGACTGCCGGTACTATGCGGGTTTGGCCCCGCCCCGCGAGTACCTTGCGCAAGGTCGCCACCGGGGCCGGGTAGCGACGATCCACCGATCCGTACGCGAATTAACGAGATACGCGAGGCGACATGGCGGCGAACACGATTACCGGCAGCATGGTGGCCCTGGTCACCCCATTGCACGATGACGGCGCAGTGGATTATGTCGGTCTCAAACGCCTGATCGAGTGGCACGTGGATGCCGGCACCCACGCGGTCGTCGCGGTCGGCACCACCGGGGAGTCGGCCACCCTCGACTACGAGGAGCACATCGCCGTCATCCGGGCCACGGTCGACCTGGCCGCCGGGCGCGTTCCGGTGATCGCCGGCACCGGCGCGAACTCCACCCGCGAGGCGCTGGCGCTGGCGCGAGGCGCCCGCTCGGCCGGCGCGGACGCACACCTGTCGGTCACTCCTTATTACAACAAGCCCACCCAGGAAGGGCTCAAGCAGCACTTCCGGGCGATCGCCGACGCGGTCGACCTGCCGATGATCCTCTACAACGTTCCTGGCCGCACGGCGGTGGACATGGCGCCGGATACCACCCTGGCGCTGGCCGAGCACCCGAACATCGTCGGTATCAAGGAGGCTACCGGCTCGATCGAGCGCATGCGCGACATCATCCAGCGTTGCCCCGCCGACTTTTCCGTCTACAGTGGCGAGGACAACCTCGGCGCCGCCTGCATGTTGTCGGGCGGGAAGGGTAGCATTTCCGTCACCGCCAACGTCGCCCCCGGCCTGATGGTGCAGATGGCCGAGGCGGCCCTTGCCGGCGACGAGGCGGGGACCGCATCGCTGGATGCCCGTCTGGCCCCGCTGCATCGCGAGCTTTTCTGCCAGACCAACCCGATCCCGGTGAAATGGGCCCTGCATCGCATGGGTCTGATCGGGCCGACACTGCGCCTGCCGCTGACGCCGCTGGACAGCGCCTACCGGACGGGTGTCGAGCAGGCGCTCAACGAGGCGGGTTGTCTCGACGGGACCTGACCGGGACCGCCTTCACCGATTTCCCCTCCCGACATTCAATCAAGACACTGGAACCGAACAGGCATGCGATACCCCACCACCTCCCGGATGTTGACCTTCGCCGCGCTGGCGGCCACGGGCCTGATCAGCGGTTGCTCGAATATTCCGTTCGTCGGCGGCGACGACGACCGCGAAGCCGAGCGCGCCGCGCAACTGGAAGTGCCGCCGGCCTTCTCTGCCCCGGCCTCCGGCGGATCGGTGGCATTGCCGGAGATCGCCTCGGCCCGCGCCGAGAAAATGTCGCGCGACCAGGGCGGCGGCGTGCTGGCGAGCGGCACCGACATCCGCGTCGCCGGCGAGCCGGGCAGTCGCTATCTGGTCGTGGGCACCGATCCGGATTCGGTCTGGCCGAAGCTGCAGGGCTTCCTGCGCGATGAGGGGTATTCCGTGCGCCGCGTGGAGCCGGGCGTCGGCCTGATCGAGACCGACTGGACCGGCGTGGCCAGCGACGATGGCGGCGGCTTCAATATCATGAGCTTTCTCAAGATTGCCCGGGACACCCTGTTCAAGCCTGACTCGATCGAGAAGGTGCGCCTGCGCATCGAACGTGGCGAGAGCGACGACGAGACCCTGGTCTTTGTCACCGGGCAAAAGCGCGAGCTGACCGGCGACGAGCCGCTGGTGCCGGGCGAGGAGAGCACCACCTTCGAGTACAGCAACCCGGTGGACTCGCAGGCCATGACCGCCGAGACCATGTCGCGCCTGTCGGCCTACCTCTCTGGCGACAGCGCCGAGGAGTCCCGCGCCCTGGTGGGACAGAAATTCTCCTCCCGCTCCAAGGTGATTGCCGGCGACGAGCCCGAGGACCGCTACATCGAGGTCGGCCAGTCCTACCCGCGTGCCTGGAACCGGGTGGGCCTGGCCCTCGACCGTCTTGGCTTCGACCCGGTCTCACGTGACCAGGAAGAGGGCGAGATCGAGGTCAAGCACAGCTATCCGCAGTCGCTCTACGAGGGCATCGTCATGCGCGGCGTGACCGTCGACAAGGACGCCGAGATGACCCTGCACTTGAGCCTCGAGGTCCAGCCGCGTCGTGACGGCGGTACCGACGTGCGTATCGATCGCCTCAACGTCGCCGGTGGCACCCTGCCGCAGGACCGGGCCGTGATCCTCTCGCGGATCAACACCGAGCTGGAATAACCGGCTTCGGCGAGGCGGGCCGGGCCAACCGAGCCGACCCAAAGGAAAGGCCCCGTCTCGTCGAGACGGGGCCTTTCTGTATCTCGTCAGCCGTCTGCCTGGGGCCTGTCCCGGGTCCGAGGCCGGCGCCGACGAGGCGAGACCTGCACGCGATTCGGGTCAGCGCCCGGGGCGGTGAATCACCGCCCAGGCCGAGTGGTTGTGGATCGACTCGAAGTTCTCGACGCTGATCGAGAAGCCGTTCAGGCCGGGATAGCCCTCCAGGGCGTTGGCGACGTCGCGCACCATGTCCTCGACGAACTTGGGGTTGTCGAAGGCGTACTCGGTGATCCACTTCTCGTCTGGGCGCTTCAAGAGTCCCCACAGCGGGCAGGACCCCTGGGTCTCGACCGCGGCGATCAGCTCGCGCAGCGACAGCGTCGGGTCGCTGATCTCGGTTTCCACCGTGATGTGCGAGCGCTGGTTGTGCGCCCCGTAGGCCGAGATCTCCTTCGAGCAGGGACAGAGGCTGGTCACCGGGATCACCAGCTTGAGGTCGATGTGGGCGCGGCCGTGTTCGACGCGACCGATCAGGGTCACGTCGTAGTCCATCATCGCGCCCTGGCCGCTGACGGGGGCCTCCTTGGCGATGAAGTAGGGGAAGGTGAAGTGCGCCTCGCCGGACTGGGCCTCGAGCCGTTCGATCATCGCTCGGGTCCAGTCGGCGAGACCCACAATCGACAGCGTCAGTGGTCCGTCGTTGAGCAGGGCCACGAAGCGCGACATGTGGGTGCCCTTCTTGTCGGCCGGCAGGCCGACGGTCAGCTGGCACTCGGCCACGGTGGCGTGCTCGCGGTCCTCGTCGAGGAACGTCATGGGGTGACGAATCGCCTTGATGCCCACCTGGTCGATCGCGATATCGCGAGCATCGTGGCTGGACTGGACGTCGGGCATGTCGTGGCTGTTCATGGGCAGTTCAAACGCTGTGTGAATGGGGTGGGCTCGCGCCGCGTGGGGGCAGACTCTAGCACGTCGTGACGCACCTGGCCCCGGGCTTGCCCCGGGCGCTCAGGGACGGAAGGTGGCCGACGAGCGGTCGTTCTCCCAGACGGTCACGGCCGATACCCGGTAGGCGTCGGTATCGAAGCCGGCCGCCAGTGACCGATGGAAGTAGGCCGCGATGTGTTCGGCGGTCGGATTGACCGAGTCGAACGGCGGCACCTCGTTGAGGTAGGCGTGATCGAGCCGCTTGGCGATCTCGCGGGCCCGGGCACGAATCACCTTGAAGTCGACCACCATGCCGACCTCGTCGAGCTGCCGCCCGCTGACCTCGATCACCACTCGCCAGTTGTGGCCGTGCAGCCGGGCGCAATTGCCGTCGTAGCCGTGCAGGCGGTGGGCCGCGGCGAACTCCACCTCGGTGGTCAGGGTATAGATTCCCCCGGATGGCAGCGAATACGCGGTACTCATGTGGCGCTCACCTTGTCTAGAAATGCGGCGATACTAGCGGCGATCGAGACAGAATCAAGCCCGGTGTCGGCAAGGCACTCCTCGCGGCTGCCGTGTTCGATGAAGCGATCCTCGATCCCCAGACGCAGGCCCGGCCGGATCACGCCCTGCTCGGCCAGCGCCAGCAGCAGCTCGCCGCCGACCCCGCCGATGCGGGCGCCTTCCTCGACCGTCACGATCGCATCATGCTGCGCGGCCAGTCCGGCGAGTGTCTCGGTCGCCAGCGGGCGTGCCCAGCGCAGGTTGACCAGCGTGGCATCCAGCGTCTCGACGATCGGGATCAGCCGCTCGACCATCGCCCCGATGCCGATCACCAGGACACGCCGAGGCGCTTGCGCCGAGCTGCGATGCAGCAGCGTCGGGGCGGTGATGCCCTCGGCCAATGGCTGGCCCCCCAGCTCGGCCGGGCATTCGTCTCGAGGGTAGCGCACCAGGCAGGGCCCGTCGTGTGCCATTGCCCAGTCGATCGCCGCATTCAGATCCTGCGCGTCGGCCGGGGCGGCGATGGCGAGGTTCGGGACGCTCAAGCCCAGTGCCAGGTCGAAGCTGCCGGCATGGGTGGGGCCGTCGGGCCCCACCAGCCCGGCGCGATCGACCAGGAAGGTGACCGGCAGGTCCTGAAGGGCGATGTCGTGGATCACCTGGTCCCAGGCCCGCTGCAGGAAGGTGGAGTAGATCGCGACCACCGGGCGCATGCCCTCGGTGGCCAGGCCGCCGGCGAAGGTCACCGCGTGCTGTTCGGCGATTCCGACATCGTAGAGGCGCTCCGGGAAGCGGGCGGCGAAACCCTTGAGCCCGGAACCCTCGATCATCGCCGGCGTGATCGCGACCACTCGCGCGTCGTTTTCGGCGTGGTGCTCCAGTCGGGCGGCGGCCACCTCGGTCCAGGTCGGCGGGCCGGCCGGTATGGTTGCCTTGTCGGTCGAGGGCGCCATCGCCCGGCTCACACCGTTGCGTGCCACGCCATGGAAACCGACCGGGTCGCGTTCGGCCGGCGCCAGGCCCCGGCCCTTCTGCGTGACCACGTGCAGCAGGCGCGGCCCGCGTTGTTCCCGCAGGTTCGTCAGTGTGTCGAGCAGGGCGTCGAGATCGTGGCCGTCGATCGGGCCGAAGTATCGAAAGCCCAGCTCCTCGAACAGGCTCGAGGTGCCCAGCAGGTGGCGCACCCCGTCTCGCAGCCCCGCGCGGGTCGAGCCGAGCAGTTCGCCCAGCGGGCCGGCCTGGGCGAGCATTTCCTCGCCCGAGTGACGGAACCGCTCGACCAGCGGGTTGCTGCGCAGGCGGGTCAGGTGCTGGTTGAGCGCGCCGACGTTGGCCGAGATGCTCATCTCGTTGTCGTTGAGGATCACCAGCAGGTTCGCCTGCCGGTCTCCGGCGTGGTTGAGGGCCTCGAAGGCCTGGCCGGCGGTCATCGCCCCGTCGCCGATGATGGCGATGGCCTGCCGGTCCTCGCCCTGGCGCTCGGCGGCCAGCGCCATGCCGAGCGCAGCACTGATCGAGGTGCTCGAGTGACCGGCGCCGAAGGGGTCGTGCTCGCTTTCCGCCCGCCGGGTAAAGCCGGCGGGGCCACCCTGCTGGCGCAGTCGGTCCATCCAGCCGCGCCGGCCGGTGAGCATCTTGTGCAGGTAGGTCTGGTGGCCGACGTCCCAGACCAGCCGGTCGCGCGGTGTGTCGAACACGCGGTGCAACGCCAGCGTGAGCTCGACCACACCGAGATTGGCGGCCAGGTGGCCGCCGGTCGCCTCCACCTGTGCCAGCAGGGCATGGCGCATCTCCTCGGCCAGGGCGGCGAGCGAGCCGCGAGACAGGGCGCGGAGATCGGCCGGTTGCTCGATCAGGTCGAGCAGGTGGGTCTGGCGGGGCGCGAGAGGCATCAGTGATCGCGCCGGATGACGAATTCGAGACAGTCGGAGAGCGCTTCGGGGTCGGCCCCGAGCGTGCCCAGTTCCCACAGGGCGGCATGGGCGTGACGGACCGTGTCGTCGAGCTCGCGGCGGGCGCCGTCGAGCCCGGCGACGGTGACGTAGGAGCACTTGTCGGCCGCCGCGTCCTTGCCCGGGGTCTTGCCGAGGGCCTCGGCCGAGCCGGTCTCGTCGAGGATGTCGTCCTGGATCTGGAAGGCCCGGCCCAGGAGGCGACCGAAGCGGTCGACCAGCCGAAGCTGCCGGTCCGCCAACCCCGCCCAGCGTGCACCCATCAGCAGGGAGGTGCGGATGAGTGCGCCGGTCTTGCGATCGTGCAGGTCGGCCAGTCGGGCGAGGTCGGGTCCGGGCTCGCGGTCGCCCCGGCCGGCGAGTTCGAGGTCGATGGCCTGGCCGCCGACCATGCCGACCGGCCCGATCGCCGCGGCGAGTTCCTGGGTCCAGTCGAGCCGGGTTGCCGCGTCGGCCGTCGACTCGGTCAGTGTGGCGAAGGCCAGGCTCTGCAGGGCGTCGCCGGCGAGAATTGCGGTGGCCTCGTCGAAGGCGCGGTGCAGGGTGGGACGGCCGCGGCGCAGGTCGTCGTCATCCATGCTCGGCAGGTCGTCGTGTACCAGCGAGTAGACGTGCACGAGTTCGACGGCGACGGCTGCCGGCCAGAGGCTGTCGAAGCGCGCCTCGTTCGTTGCGGGCCAGGGGCGGCCGGTCAGACTGCCCAGGAACACCAGCGCCGGACGCAGGCGCTTGCCGCCATCGAGGGTGGCGTGACGCATGGCGCTGGCCAGCCGCTCCGGGGTGTCGGTCAGTTGCCGATCGAGGGTGCCGGTCAGGTGGGACTCGACCTGGTCGCGCAGGGCGATCAGCCACTCGTCGAAACTCGCCGGCGCGTTCGCCGTACTCCGGCTGGCTTCGGAAGTGATGGGAGTGTGGGGCGTGGCGTCGGTCACGGATGTCAGGACGAGCGCTCGGCGCGTCCGGCCTCGTCCGTGGCCGGTTCGTTGATCGCGGCGACCCGCCGCTCGGCCTCGTCGAGCGCCTTCTGGCACTGGCGCTCGAGTTCGACGCCGCGCTCGTAGTCCTTCAGCGACTGCTCGAGGCTCTGTTCCCCGGTTTCCAGGCGCGCGACGATCTGCTCGAGCTCGGCCAGCGCCTGCTCGTAGCGCGCGATCGCGGAGGGGTCGCCGTTCTCGACGGTCTGCGGGGTGATGGTCTTGGACGCGGGGGAAGAATCCATGGGAAGCCTCTCGGATAGCCGGCTAGGATTATATCGTCGCCGGGTGCGGGCGGCCAAAGCCATCGCCCGGCACGGGCGTGACGTCAAAACGTATCGACCGCCTCGATGGCCTCGTCGAGGTGCGCCACGGCGATCACCTCCAGCCCCTCGATCGGTTTGGGCGGCTTGTTGCCGCGTGGCACGATCGCGCGGGTAAAGCCGTGCTTGGCCGCCTCGGTCAGCCGTTCCGGCCCGCCGGGCACCGGGCGGATCTCGCCGGCCAGTCCCACCTCGCCGAAGATCACCAGCCCCTGGGGCAGCGGGCGGTCGCGGAAGCTCGAGAGCATGGCGATCAGGCTGGCGAGATCCGCGGCCGTCTCGTTCACGCGCACGCCGCCGACCACGTTGAGAAACACGTCCTGGTCGAACAGGGCCACCTGGCCGTGACGGTGCAGTACGGCGAGCAGCATCGCCAGCCGGTTCTGGTCGAGTCCGACGGTAAGCCGCCGCGAGCCGCCGCCGGGATGGTCGGCGACCAGCGCCTGCACCTCGACCAGCATCGGCCGGGTGCCTTCGCGGGTGACCATCACCACGCTGCCGGGCACCGGTTTCTCGTGGCGGGAGAGGAAGATGGCCGAGGGGTTGGAGACGGGCTTGAGGCCGTGATCGGTCATGCCGAACACGCCCACCTCGTTGGCGGCGCCGAAGCGGTTCTTGACCGCGCGGATGACGCGAAAGCGCGCGCCGGGATCGCCCTCGAAGTAGAGCACGGTGTCGACCATGTGCTCGAGCACGCGCGGCCCGGCCAGCGCCCCTTCCTTGGTGACGTGGCCGACGATCAGCACGATCACGTCATGGCGCTTGGCGAAGCGCACCAGCTGGGCGGTGGCCTCGCGCAACTGAGAGACGGAGCCCGGCGCGGCGGACAGTTCCTCGGTGTAGAGCGTCTGGATCGAGTCGACCACCATCAGCCCGGGCAGGGATTTCGAACAGGCGGCCAGGATCGACTCGATCCGCGTCTCGGAGAGCAGGGTCAGTTCGCCGGCACGTCCTGTCAGATCCGTGCCCAGCCGGCGGCCGCGCAGGGCGACCTGCTGCAGGGATTCCTCACCGGTGACGTAGAGGCATTCGATGCGATCCTGCAGCCCGAGCACGGTCTGCAGCAGCAGGGTGGACTTGCCGATGCCCGGGTCGCCGCCCAGCAGCACCACCGAACCGGGCACCAGTCCGCCGCCGAGCACGCGGTCGAGTTCGCCCAGCCCGCTGGACTCGCGCGGGGTTTCGGAGACCTCGACCTCGCCGATGGCGGTGATGCGCGGCGCCTCGCCGGCGTAGCCGGCCGGCTCGCGGGCGGGTGACTTGCCGCCGGGCAGGCGCATCTCGGCAAGGCTGTTCCAGGCCCCGCACTCGGAGCAGCGCCCGGCCCACTTGGGATGATCGGCGCCGCATTCGCGGCAGACGAAGGCGGTCTGGCTCTTCTTCGCCATCTCGCGCTCAGGTTTCGCTTTCGTCGCGCTTGAAGGTGGTGATCAGGGCCGTGTCGACGGCGCGTTTTCTGATCGTGCGCACTTCGATGTGTGCCTCGGGCAGGTCGATGGTCGCCCCGACCGTGGGCAGCGATTCGAGCTGTTCGATGACGAGACCGTTGAGCGTGCTGGCTTCGTCGGTGGGCAGCTCGATTTCCAGCTCGCGGTTGATCTCGCGGATCGGCAGGTTGCCGCGGACGACGTAGCGCCCGTCGTCCTGCAGGGTGATGCCCTCGTGGTCCGAGTCGGGCGAGGTGGTGAACTCGCCCACGATTTCCTCGAGGATGTCCTCGAGCGTGACCAGCCCCTGGATGTCGCCGTACTCGTCGACCACCAGCGCCGAGCGCCGCTCCTGGCGCTGGAAGTTCAGGAGCTGGGTGGTCAGCGGCGTGCCCTCGGGGACGTAGTAGGGCTCGGCCAGGCGGCGCTTGAGTCGGGGCAGCGTCAGGCTCTGGTCGATCAGCGGGCCGATCAGTCGGCGGACGTTGATGATGCCGATGGTGTGTTCCACCGAGCCCTCGAACACCGGCAGGCGCGAGTACTGCGCGTGGATGAGCTGGTCGAGAATGTCGTCCCAGTCCTGCGTGATGTCGATGCCGACGATCTCGGCGCGCGGGATCATGATGTCCTCGACGCTGGCCTGGCCGAGTTCCAGGACCGACAGGAGCATGGACTGGTCGAGGTCGGGCAGTCGCTGGCCGGATTCCCGCACGATGGTGTGGAGTTCCGCGCGGGTCAGGGCGTTCGAACCGGCGCCGCTCGGATGCAGGCCAAAGATCGACAGCAGGCCGTTGGCCAGCCAGTTGATCAGCCAGATCACCGGGCGCAGCGGACGGATCAGGAACGTGTAGACGAACGAGGCCGGGAAGGCGAAGCGTTCGGGGAAGACCGCCGCGGCGGTCTTGGGCGCCACCTCGCCGAAGATCAGTAGCAGGAAGGTCATCGCCCCGGTCGCGATGGCGATGCCCGAGTCGCCGAACAGGCGCAGTCCGATCACGGTGGCGATCGACGAGGCAAGGATGTTGACGAAGTTGTTGCCCAGCAGGATCAGGCCGATCAGCCGGTCGGGTTGTTCGAGCAGCCGCGAGGCGAGCACGGCACCGCGACGACCTTGCTTCGCCAGGTGGCGCAACCGGTACCGGTTGAGCGCCATCAGCGCGGTCTCCGAGCTGGAGAAGAAGGCGGACAGGAGGATGAGCACGGCCAGGGCCGTGAACAGAAAACCTAGGGGTATCTCGTTCAAGAGTGGGTGCGCTTGTGATTGGACCAGCGGGAAGTGTACGGCGAAGACCGCTGCATTTCGAGCCGGGTTGTCGCGACGGCTCGACCCGCCGCGAGATCGTCGGCCCGGCGAGGGGTCAGTCGAGGTTGAGTATCCACTCGAGCACGATCTTCGTGCCGAAATAGGCCAGTCCCATCAGGATGAAACCGGCCAGGGTCCATTGCACCGCGGTGCGACCCCGCCAGCCGGCCACGTGTCGGCCCGCCAGCAACACCGCGAAGACCACCCAGGCGATCACTGAGAGCACGGTCTTGTGCACCAGGTGCTGGGCGAAAATGTTTTCCAGGAACAGAAAGCCGGTGACCAGCGCCAGGGTGAGCAGCAGAAAGCCCATCACGATGAAACGGAACATCAACTGCTCGACCGATTCCATCGGCGGCAGGCGACGGATCCAGCCGGCCGGATGATGGCCATGCAGCGCCTGGTGCTGGATCAGCAGCATCACCCCCTGCAACGCGGCGAGCGTCAGCAGCGCGTAGGCGGCCAGCGAAATCAGGATGTGGGCGTCCAGGGCGATCTCGCCGGTGCGAATGGGCACGTTCGACTCGGGCACGAACACGGTCAGGAACACGGTGACCGCCGTGATCGGCAGCAACACGACGGCGATACCCTCCAGCTGTTCCCGGAACGCGCTGATCACCGTGATCGCGCTGGCCAGACCGAACACCGTGGCCAGTGCGTTGAGCACGGAGAGATTGAGTGCTGCAGGCGCGGACTGGAAGCCCAGCTGGTAGAGCAGGGCGCTCTGGCCGACCAGTGCGGCAACCGCGATCAGCAGCCCGGGCAGGCGAAAGGACAGGCGCTCGAAGCGCTGCCACTGGTCCACCAGCAATAACAGGGTGGCCAGTCCGAAGCCGGTGATGGTCGCGGTGGCGAGAAAGGTGACGCTGTGGTCCACGTAGGACGCTCCTCCTGGAGATCGGTATCGCGGGTAAGAGGCGTTTCACTCGATGACACAGTCTGCCATAGAGTCGGCGAGGCTTGATCAGTGAACTCTAATCCTGCAAGACCCGGTCTGGATGATCGGGCAGCTTCTTGTGCGGGTTGAGAATGCCGGTCGGGTCGAAGACGGCCTTGATGCCGCGCATCAGGTCGAGCGAATCCGGCGGGATTTCCCGGGCGACGAACCCGCGCTTGACCAGGCCGATGCCGTGCTCGCCCGAGAGGGTGCCGTCGAGGCGCAGGACCGTGTCGAACACCTCGTCGAGGGCCTGTTCCGCACCGGCCATCTGGGCCGGGTCGTCCGGATCGACCAGCAGGTTGACGTGGATGTTGCCGTTGCCCGCGTGGCCGAAGCTGACGATGGTGATGGCGTGGCGCCGAGCGATGTCGTCCAGGGCCTCGATCAGCCGGGGGATGCGCGAGACGGGCACCACCACGTCCTCGTTGATCTTCTTCGGCGCGACCTGGCGCAGGGTGGGCGAGAGCGCCTTGCGGGCGGCCCACAGGCGCTGTTGTTCCGCGGCGGTCTGGGCGACGGCGATGTCCGTGTCGGCCGAGCGAGCCGCCGATACCACCCGCTCGACCGTCGCCTCGATGCCGCTCTCGTCGCCGTCGACCTCGATCATCAACATGGCCCCGGCGCTGGCCGGGATATCGACCGAGGAATTGCGGCGCAGAAGATCGAGGGCGTTGCCGTCGATGAACTCGATCGCCGCCGGGGTGGCCGGCTGCGCCATCACCCGCGAGACCGCCGCCGAGGCGGCGTGCATGTCGGGGTAGAAGGCACGCAGCAGGCGCCGGGTTTCCGGCAGCGGGGTGAGCTTGAGCGTCGCCTCGGTGATCACCGCGAGCGTGCCCTCGCAACCGATCAGCAGCCGGGTCAGGTCCTGTCCGACCACACCCTTGGTCGTCTGCGAACCGGCCTTGACGGTCCGGCCGCGGCCGTCGACGGCCCGCAGGCCGAGCACGTTCTCCCGGCTGGTGCCGTACTTGACCGCGTGCGGGCCGGCGGCATTGCAGCCGAGATTCCCGCCGACGGTACACAGGGCGTTGCTGGTCGGGTCGGGCGGCCAGAAAAAGCCATGCTCGCCGACGATCCGCTGCAGTTCGGCGTTGATCAGCCCGGCCTCGACCACGATCAGCCGATCCTCGGGGCGAAAGTCCAGCACCCGGGTCATGCGATCGGTGACCAGCACCACCCCGCCGAGCACCGGCACCGCCCCTCCGGCCGTGCCGGTGCCCCGCCCGCGCGTGGTTACCGGTACACCATGGTCGTGGGCCAGTCGCACCACTTCGGCGACCTCCTCGTGGCTCTCCGGGAAGACCACCACGCCCGGTGCGTGATGCACGCGGCTGTTGTCCATGCCGTAGGCCCAGGTCGAGCCGGCGTCCGCGAGGAGGCGTCCGTCGGGCAGGGCCTGCCTGAGTTCCTCGATGAAGGCGCCGAGTTCGTTCACGGGTCAGTCGCTCAGGCCGAGCAGCTGGCGGTCGACCAGGTCGACCAGCGCGTGGACGCACTTGATCTGGGTTTCGTAGGCGATGCCCGGGCGTTCGGTGGGGATGCAGATCAGGCGGTCCTGGCTCTCCAGGTGCGGGGCGATCACTTCCTGCGAGCCGGCCGAGAGCAGCACCACCTGCATGTCCCGTTCGTGAGCGGCGCGCAGTGCGGGCAGGATGCCGTCGACCGCGTTGCAACTGATCGCGAACAGCACGTCGTTCTGCGCCCCCAGCGCGCGGATGGAGCGTACGAACGGCTCCTTGCCGCCCGGGTATTCCGACAGGGCCATGACGGGAAGGCCCGGGCGCGGGTGCTCGAGCTGCCCGGTCATCAGGCGGGCGAAGTAGTGCGCCATGTCGCTGCGCTCGCGCGAGCCGCAGGCATAGACGCGCTGGCCGTTGAGTACCGCGGTCAGGATCACGCCGGCCGCCTCCAGTGCCTGGGGTGCGCCCGCTTCCAGCAACTGGCCGATCTCGATCAGGTCGTTGTCGATGCGCCGTTTCAGGCCGTCGAGGATGTCGCTCATGGGCGTCGGGTCCGTGGAATGGGGGCTTGTTGAGGGTTCGTTGTTGTCATGGCGATGGCTTCAGGAACGCCTGGGGCTGACATCAGAAGGCATCGGGCAGCCAGTCGACGTGATTCTGTGCCCCTTGGGCGGTGACTGCCACCACGTCGAAGCGGCAGTAGAAACCCTGCCAGGCCGGTTCGGTGGCGACCAGTCGCTCGGCCGTTTCGCGTACCTTGGCACACTTGCGTGCCGAAAGGCTCTCCGCGGCCGTCACCAGGGCGCCGTCGTTGCGGGCACGCACCTCGACGAACACCAGGGTGTCGCCGTCACGCAATATCAGGTCGATCTCGCCGCGCCCGGCTCGTGCGTTGCGCCGCAGCAGTGTCAGGCCGGCTCGCTCGAGGTGCGCGAGTGCCAGTGCCTCTGCCCGCTGGCCGAATTGACGCCGCAGGCCCTGGTCATCGCGGCGCATCTCGTCGCGATGCCACCAGTCCCGTAGGGCCTCCATGCCGCGGCGTTTCATCCCGGCGACGACTCAGGGCGTCGAGGCGGGACGATCGCCATCACTCGCGCCTCCTTCCGGCGGGACGGCGTTCGGCAACTGCGAGGGGCTGGTGATCGAGCCGGGCAGCGTGGCGGCGGGTGCCGGATCGACCGGCTTCAGCAGGCCGTCGCGGAATTGTCCCCAGCGCGGCTGACGTTCGACCACGCCGGTGGCGGTGACCGACAGCTGACCGGTGAGCCCGTCGATTGCCCCGCCCTTCAGCAGGGTCTGCATGCGACCGGCCAGCGCCGCGGCGTCGGCACCGAAGGCGAACAGGCGGGGCAGCGAGCCGGCCAGCTGGGCCTGCTCGTAGGTGAGGCGCAACGGGTCTTCCGGTCCGGCCGTGCCGGCAAGCAGCATCGGGGCGATGGGAATGATCACGCCGTTCTTGTCGGCATCGCCGCGCGGGTCGCGGTTGCCGTTGTAGGCCAGGCCCAGGCCGTAGCGAGGGATGTCCTCGGCGCCGAAGTAGTCCAGCTGCGGCACCACCAGCGAGAGCTCGTCGCCGCTGGCGGCGAGGAAGATGGCATCGAGATCGTCGCGGATGATGGGCTGGAACGGGCCGTCATCCGATTTTGTCCGCACCCGCAGCAGGCCGCGCAACTCGCTGGAGAAGTCCGTCTGGCCGGAATCGAAGCGCGCGCGATCGACCACCTCGCCTCCCAGTAGCTCGAATTCGTTCGCGAAGGCCTCGCGGGTGCGTTCGCCGAGCTGTTGGTCGGCCGAGAAGATCGCCGCGCGTCGGTGCCCGTCCGTCCACATTCGCTGGGCGACCGCTGCGGCATCCTGTTCCGGGGACAGCGAAAAGCTGACCACGCCGCCGGGCAGCGTTTCACCCGACGGCGGCGTGTTCAGGGCAATGGCCAGGGGGCCGTCGGCCGGCAGGGCGGTCAGCGCGCCAAGCTGTTCCTTGAGCAGTGGGCCGATGATCACGGCGGCCTCGGCTCGTTGCGCCTGCTCGAGGGCAGCGCTGGCACCGATCCGGTCGCCGCCCGAATCGATGAACAATACCTCCCGCTTGCCAAGTGCCCCGTTGTCGCGGGCGTATTCGATACCGGCGCGTATCTCCTGGGAGATGCCGGCGTAGCGCTCGCCCTCGGGGAGCAGGACAGCTACCGGGCCCGTGTCGGCCGGTGCCCGGAGCCGGACTGTGGGTTCGCTGGCGCCGAGCATCTCGATAAATCCGCTCTCGATGGCCGGGTGGGCTCGATGGTCGTCCATCCAGCGGTCGATCCGATCAGGGCGTTCGCGGTAGGTCAGGGCCAGGTCGAGCCAGCCGGCGAACGGCTGGTTGTCGGCCTCCTCGGCGGCGCGGCGCAGTCGGTCGGTGGGCACCTCGGTGAGCCGGTTCCACAGCCGGGCGTGGTTTGCCTGCTGGTCCTCGTCGCCGAGCTGGTCGTCGAGGGCCGCGTGGTAGCGTGCCGCGGACAGCGGGTTGCCCAGCTCGCTCTCGAGCGCGCCGAGCAGGATCAGGCGACGGCGCTCGGTGTCGGCGTCCAGCGGCAGCGGGATGCGGTGAATGGTGCGGCGGGCCCGTTCGGGGTCGCCGTCGGCCCATTCGCCCAGCCCGCGGGCGATGGCGGCGCGGCGCGAGTTGATCGACTGCCAGCGCTCCCGGGTGTCGGCCTGCTGGTAGAGTTCACGGGCCAGGGCAAGCTCGTGGGCGTCGATGGCCGTCTCCAGCGCCTCGAGCTGCTGTTCGGCGCGCGCGGCCCCCGAGGTGGTCTGCGAGAGCGCCATGCGGGCACGGGCCAGGGCGGCCGGGTCCTCGGCCCTGATGGCCTGATCGACCTGCACCTGTGCCGCCTCGCGTTCGTCGTCCTGCGGCGCGGTGGTCACCTGGGCGCAGCCGCCCAGGGTCAGGCCCACGGTCAGCAGGCTGGCCAGCAGGGCACGTCGCGTGACGGGCTGGGCGAGCGGTCGTGGGCGTGTCGGCATGCGGTCCGTCTCCGGTAACGTGTCGGTCAACGTGGTCAATGGCCGGATTCGACGGGGTCGACCCGGCGGATCCCGCGTGTTTGGCCGAGGTGGGCCGCCAGGGCGGTGGTTCGTTTGCTCGAGCCAGAGGGGTTAATCAGAAATCGTGAACGAGTATAACCAAATGTCCAGTTCGAATGCGGGGTCGCGGCCAGTGGAGGCGGGTGGCAGCCGCTGGGTCGACCCCGGCCATCTCTACGTGGTCGCCACGCCGATCGGCAATCTTGCCGACATTAGCGCACGCGCACAGTCCGTGCTCGAGGGGGTGGATTTCATCGCCTGCGAGGACACCCGGCATGCCCGCGTCCTGCTCGATCACCTCGGGGTGCGCAAGGAGTGCGTGGCCCTGCACGAACACAACGAGCGCGGCGCGAGCGAGGCCATCGCGCGGCGGTTGGCCGCCGGCCAGTCCGCGGCCCTGATCAGTGACGCGGGCACCCCGGCGATCAGCGATCCGGGCGAGGTGCTGGTTCGCGTGCTGGTCGACGGCGGGGTGCCGGTGGTCCCGGTACCCGGGGCCTCGGCCGTGATCGCGGCCCTGTCGGCCTCGGGCCTGCCAGCACGTCCGTTCTGGTTCGAAGGCTTTCTGCCGGCGCAGGACAAGGCCCGCCGGGACCGGCTCGATCGGCTGGCCGGCGTCGAGGCGACCCTCGCCTTCTACGAGGCCCCTCACCGGATCGTCAAGTGCGTGGCCGTTGCGGCCGACCGGCTGGGGGGTGATCGGCGAGCGGTACTCGCTCGCGAGCTGACCAAGCGGTTCGAGCAGGTCGTTCACGGAACGCTCATGGAACTGGCGGGCCGATTGACCGAGGGGACGATTCCGGCCCGGGGCGAGTTCGTGTTCCTGGTGGCCCCGGCGGGTGGCTCGGCGGAGCCACCGGCGGCCGAGGCCGAGGCACTGATCGCGGCGATGATCGACGAAGGTGTGGCGCCCAAGACCATCGCCCGGGTGGTCTCGCGCACAACCTCGCTGTCCCGCAACGCCATCTACGCCGAGGTGCTGGCGCGTCGCAAGGAGCCGTAGGCGTCCATCGCCGGGCCGCCAGGATGTTCGGCCGGTGTATCCATGATTGGCACGCATGCTGCATTACCCCGTGGGCATCGACGCGGTGGATGGTTTTCCTGCCACCGCGACGGCCCAGAACAAAGGCTGCACCGACGGCCGACAACAAGGGGTTATACGCATGGCCTACTACCTCACCAGCGATGAATCACTGTTTGGGCAGGCGCCCTCCGGCTTGATGCCGCCGACGGGTGGCCGGACGGCGATTGTTCGGCCCGGCACGATCGCCCAGCCGGCCGCGCGCGGGCAGGCCCTGCTCGCCTCCCTGCTGAGGTGTATGAATGTGGCGGCCGCGCTCGACACGATCCGCACGCATGTCGAAGCATTCCTGACGGTAACGTCAATTTCCTGGCAGGTGGATGACGAGCGGTATTGCTGCACGGTCTGTCAGCCTTCCGAGCACACCATCCCGGTTGCCTTGACGCTCGACGATCGGCCATTTGGCCGGTTGCGGCTGCACAGCCGCCGCCCGGTGAGCGAGGGTGAACTGGCCGAGCTGCGCGAGATGCTGGCCGTAGTGGCCTACCCGTTGCGCAACCTGCGCATGCTCGAACACGCGCTCATTGCGGCCGAGCACGACGCGCTCACGGGCCTGAAGAATCGTCGTGCCTTCGACCTGGAGCTCAAGGCGGTGCACGCACGGGTGGATCGCTATGGCGGTGTCGCGAGTCTCCTGATCCTGGACATGACCCGGTTCAAGGCGATCAACGACACCTACGGTCACGACGTGGGCGACCGGGCGCTGGCACGGGTTGCCGAGGGTCTGGATCGCTGTCTGCGCGAGACCGACAGTGCCTATCGCCTTGGTGGTGACGAGTTCGTCGTGATCCTGCCGGAAACCCCCTATCGGGGTGCTCGACGTCTCGGTACGCGTCTACTCGAATGGTTTGGCCATCATCCGCTTCGCGAGCCGGGTGGGGAGCAGGTAACACTGCGGGCCCGGATAGGCATGGCGCAGTTCCGTGAGGGCGAGTCGGCCGAGGAGTGGTTCCGGCGTGCCGACCAGGCCCTGTATGGCAATGCCGGGATGGCCGGGGACGGTTGCCGCCTGGGGCGGCTTGCCTGAGTCCGGTGCCGGCAGCCGGTTCGGGTGAGGAGTGGCAAATAGGCGCCAAACGCGTGAGAATCGCGAACGTTCGACGAGGCGTTGGTTATCAAGAGACCCCGTGATCGGGGTGAATTCCAAGAACAAGAGGTAAGGAAAATGGCCGAAGGCGACGAGGCAGCCGCAGAAAAGAAGGGCGGCAACAAGCTGATCGTGATCCTGCTCGCGGTGTTGATCGTCGTGATCCTGGCGATCGGAGCGGTGGTCACGGCGTTGCTGCTCACCGGTGGCGATGACAAGCCGCCCGGTGAGGGGGAGGAGGCCACCGAGCAGAGCGAGGAGGTCGAGAAGCCCGAGGGGCCGCCGATCAACGTCTCGCTGGGTGATCCGATCACGGTGAACCTGAGCAAGCAGAACGACGCGAACGTGCTGCAGGTGCAGCTTGAGCTGGTCACCCGTGAGCCGAAGGTCGAGGAACTGGTCAAGACGCAACGTTCGCGAATCGTGAATGACGTCATGCTGGTACTCAGCGACGTCGACTCGGCCGAACTGCGTACCCGGGCGGGCAAGGAGGCGTTGCAGCAATCGTTGACCGAGGAGATCAACAGGATCCTTTCGGATGGCAGCGAGCTCGACCAGCCGGTCGAGAACGTCTACTTCACCAAGCTCCTGATGCAGTGATGCCGCGGGTGGAACACCCGGGGTCGGGGTCAGGGGGCCAAATGGCGCGAGGCGCTTATGTCTGAAGCCGACATCCTCTCCCAGGACGAGATCGACGCGCTGCTCAACGGCGTCGACGAGGGTGACGTCGAGACCGAGCAGGGGGTCGGGGATCCGACCCAGGCCAGGGCCTACGATCTCACCACCCAGGAGCGCATCGTCCGTGGTCGGTTGCCGACGCTCGAGATGCTCAACGAGCGCTTTGCGCGCAGCCTGCGTATCCGGCTGGTGTCCATGCTGCGTCGTTCGGTCGAGATCTCGATCGAGGGCGTGGAGATGACCAAGTTCTCGGAGTACATCCACACGCTGTTCGTGCCCACCTCGATGACGCTGATGCACGTGCGTCCGCTCAAGGGGCTGGGGATGTTCATGATGGAGTCGCGGCTGGTGTTCTCGCTGGTCGACAACTTCTTCGGCGGCTTCGGCATGCACGCCAAGATCGAGGGACGTGACTTCACGCCCACCGAGTTGCGGGTCATCCGACGTGTGCTCGAGCAGGCGACCGAGGAGATGCAGAACGCCTGGGCGGGCATCTACCCGATCATGTTCGAGACCGTCAGTCACGAGATGAATCCGCAGCTGGCGAACATCGTCTCGGCGACCGAGGTGGTGGTGGTCTCGAGCTTCCGCATCGAGGTCGAGGGCGGATCGGGAAAGTTCGACTTCGTCGTGCCCTACTCGATGATCGAGCCGATCCGCGATCTGCTCGACGGCGGCATGCAGGGTGACCGGCTGGAGGTCGACGAGCGCTGGACCAAGGCGTTGAAGCGCGAGCTGGGGTTTGCCGAGATCGAGCTGACCGCCCACCTGGCCGATGTGCGCATGTCGCTCAAGGATGTGGCCCACATGGAAGTGGGGCAGGTGATCCCCTTCGAGATGCCGGAATACGCGACGCTCGTCAGCGACGGGCTGCCCCTGTACCGCGGCAAGATGGGCGTGTTCAAGGGGAACAAGGCGATACGCGTCGAGGAGCCGGTGCCCGAACGGCTCGAGCGGGCGGCGCACCCCAACGAGATCCTGCGGGCGCAGATCCCCGGGTTGAACCAATCAGGAGACAAAGACGATGGCTGAAGAAACCGACAAGTCAACCGAGGACGACTGGGCGGCGGCCATGGCCGAACAGGCACACTCCGAGGGCGGTGCCGACAAGGGTGGCGGGCAGGCCGAGCCGGTCGGCATGGAACAGTTTTCCGACGGTGCCCATCCCGATGATGACGAGAACCCGGTCAATTTCGACGTCATCATGGACGTGCCGGTCAATATCTCCATGGAGATCGGCCGGACCGCGATCAACATCCGCAACCTGCTCCAGCTGAACCAGGGCTCGATCGTCGAGCTCGACCGGCTGGCCGGCGAGCCGCTCGACGTGCTGGTCAACGGCACGCTGATTGCCCGCGGCGAGGTGGTGGTGATCAACGAGAAGTTCGGCATCCGCCTGACCGACGTGATCAGCCCGGCCGAACGCCTGCGCAAGCTGCGGTGATTGCGTTGATCATGCGAGTCATTCCGTTTCTTTTCCTGTTCCTGCTGGCCGGCCCGGCCCGGGCGGCCGAGGCCATCGATCCGCTCGCGCCGAGCTATCTGGTCAAGCTGGTCATCAGTCTGATCCTGGTGCTGGTGCTGATGTTCGCCCTGGTCTGGGTGGTCAAGCGCGTCGGCCGTCTGGATGCCCGCGCCGGCAACTACCCGATGCAGGTGCTCACGCAGATGTCGATCGGCCCGCGCGAGCGCATCCTGCTGGTGGCCGTGGGCGACCGGCAGATGCTGGTCGGGGTCAGCCAGGGGGCGATCGAGTCGCTCGGCTGGGTCGACCCGCCCCTCGAGCCCCGCCGCCGGGACGGCGAGAATCCCAGCTTCGGCGAGGCCTTCCAGGCGCAGTTGGCGGCCCGTTTCGGGCGTCGCGGCCAGGGGAGCAAGGGAGGCTCCGATGAAGGCTAACCTCTCCAAGCGGTTGATGTCGGCATTGCTGCTGGGGTTTGGTCTTCTTGCGACCAGTCTGCCGGTGTTCGCGGAGCCGGGCCTGCCTGCCGTGACACTCACCGAAGGCGAGGACGGGGGGACCGAGTACAGCCTGACGCTGCAGATCCTCGCCTTGATGACGGTGCTCACGCTGCTGCCGTCGTTGCTGCTGATGATGACCTCGTTCACGCGGATCATCATCGTGCTGGCACTGCTGCGTCAGGCATTGGGTACGGTCCAGACACCCTCCAACCAGATCCTGCTCGGCCTGGCGCTGTTCCTGACGTTGTTCATCATGGCGCCGGTGTTCCAGGCCGCCTACGACGAGGGGGTCGGCCCGTACATGGCCGAGGAGATCGACGCGATGGAGGCGATCGATCGCGCCGCACAGCCGCTGCGCACCTTCATGCTCAACCAGACGCGCGAGAGCGACATCGCCCTCTACCAGGAGATCGGCGACTATCCCGACTTCGAAACGCCCGAGGACGTGCCGCTGACCGTGCTGATGGCCGCCTTCGTCACCTCGGAGCTCAAGACGGCGTTTCAGATCGGTTTCCTGATCTTCATTCCGTTTCTCATCATCGACCTGGTCGTCGCCTCGGTGCTGATGTCGATGGGCATGATGATGCTCTCGCCGATGATCGTGTCCTTGCCGTTCAAGATCATGCTGTTCGTGCTGGTCGACGGCTGGGCGCTGTTGATGGGCACGCTCGCGTCCAGTTTCTACATGGGGGGGTAGGCCATGAGCCCTGATACCGTCATCGATCTTACCCGCCAGGCCCTGATGGTCATCCTGTATCTCTCGATGCCGATTCTGCTGACGGCGCTGGCCGTGGGTCTCTTGATCGGCATGTTCCAGGCGGCGACCCAGATCAACGAGATGACCCTGAGCTTCATCCCCAAGATGATCGCGGTGGTGGTCGCCATCCTGCTGGCCGCGCCCTGGATGTTGCAGGTGATCGTCGATTTCACCGAGCGGCTGTTCAACAACATCCCCTCGCTGATCGCCTGAGGCAGGCCTCTTGGAACTGGCGATCGAGCAGATCCTCGGCTGGACCGCCACTTACCTGTGGGTGCTGATCCGGGTCGGGGCGATGCTCATGGTCGCGCCGATCTTCGGTTCGCAGTCCCTGCCGGCACGCATCCGGTTGCTGATCGCGCTGGCCGTTTCGCTGGTGATCACGCCGATGGTGCCCGAGATTCCGCCGATCGATCCGCTATCGATCGAGGGTGTCACCATGATCGTCCAGCAGTTGCTGATCGGCATAGCGATGGGGTTCATCCTCAACATGGTGATAGCGGCGTTCGTGATTGCCGGCGAGTCGATCGCCATGAGCATGGGCCTGGGCTTCGCCCAGACGGTCGATCCGCAGAATGGCGTGAACGTGCCACTGATCTCGCAGTTTCTGACCATCGTGGTCACCCTGCTGATGGTCGCCCTCAACGTTCCGGCGATGATCGTCAAGATGCTGGCGGATTCGTTCACCATCCTGCCGGTATCGCCGGTGGGGCTGACTGCCGAGGACTTTCGCGCGATCGCCTGGTTCGGCCAGCAGATGTACATCAACGCGGTGCTCGTCGCGCTGCCGGTGGTGACCACCCTGTTGATGGTTAACCTCGCCATGGGCGTGATCACGCGCGCCGCTCCCCAGATGAACATCTTCTCGGTGGGTTTCCCTGCCACCCTGCTGATCGGCTTCTTCCTGCTGTTCCTTGCCGCTCCCCTCTGGTTCCCTAACGTGGAACAGTTCGTGCATCAGGCGTTCGTGCTGATGTCCGAAATCCTGAGGTGAGTTGGTGGCGGAGAACGAGAACGGCCAGGAGAAAACCGAAGAGCCCACCGCGAAACGGTTGCGTGAGGCCCGCGAGAAGGGTCAGGTCGCCCGGTCTCGGGAGCTCAACTCCTTTGTGCTGACGGTCGGGTCGGCTGCCGTGTTTCTGGTGTTCGGTGGCCAGATGATGCTGGGGCTGGCCGAGGTCGTGCGTGACTCGTTCATCATCGAGCGCGCTGACGTCTTCGACCAGGCAGCGATGTTCTCGCGGCTGGCGAACGCCTTTGCCGACGGCTTTCTCGCCTTCGTGCCGATCTTCTTTGCCACGATCGTGCTGGCGATCGCCGCGACCATGGCGGTTGGCGGCTGGAACTTCTCCGCTCAGGCCATGGCACCGAAGCTTTCCAAGATGAACCCCATCTCCGGGCTCAAGCGCATCTTCGGTGTCCAGGCGCTGATGGAGCTGGGCAAGACCTTCGCCAAGTTCACGTTGATCGCCGCGATTGGGGTGGCGGTGTTTTTCGCCTTCGAACCCGAGTTCCTGAGCCTCGGCCTGCAGCCGTTCGATGCGGCCCTGGTGCACGCCGGATGGCTGATCGGCTGGGGGTTTCTCGCCGTTTCGCTCGGGCTGCTGCTGGTGGCGCTGGTCGACGTGCCGTTCCAGATCTGGAACCACAACAAGCAGCAGCGCATGACCCTCCAGGAAGTAAAGGACGAGCACAAGGACGTCGAGGGGCGGCCGGAGGTCAAGCAGCGCATCCGGCAGACGCAGATGCAGATGTCACGGCGGCGGATGATGGAGGCGGTGCCCGAGGCCGACGTGGTGGTCACCAACCCGACTCACTATGCCGTGGCGCTCAAGTATGACGCCGAGGGTGTGGGCGCTCCCATCGTGGTGGCCAAGGGTGTCGACGAGATGGCACTCAATCTGCGCAAGATCGCCGCGGCTCACGGTGTCGAGATCTTCGAGGCCCCGCCGTTGGCACGGGCCTTGTATACGCACGTCGAGATCGACGAGGTGATCCCCGCCGCGCTGTACACCGCGGTGGCCCAGGTGCTGGCCTACGTCTACCAGCTCAAGGAGGCCGCTCGCGGTGCCGGCCAGACGCCGGGACGACCGGAGCCCGAGGTGCCCGAAGGCTTCGACGTGCCGCCCGCCGAGTGACCGTGACCAACTGATGCCAACGCAAGCAGAGAAGAACGCGCCCGAATGAAACCCAGCCTGAACAATTTCAGTTTCGCTCGCCTCGGCGACACCCTGCGTCAGTACCGGGGGCAGGGCATCGGGCCACCGGTGATGATCATCATGCTGTTGGCGATGGTGATCGTGCCGTTGCCGCCACTGGGTCTTGACGCCCTGTTCACCTTCAACATCACCCTGTCGCTGATCATCCTGATGGTGGTGCTCTACGTGGGCAAGCCGCTGGATTTCGCGATATTCCCGACCGTCATCCTGATCGCGACCCTGCTGCGACTGGCCCTCAACGTCGCGTCGACCCGCGTGGTGCTGCTCAATGGCCACGAGGGCCCGGGGGCGGCCGGCAACGTGATCGAGGCCTTCGGCAACTTCGTCATCGGCGGCAACTACGCCGTCGGCCTGGTGGTGTTCATCATCCTGATGGTGATCAACTTCGTGGTCATCACCAAGGGTGCCGGCCGCGTCTCCGAGGTCTCCGCACGCTTCACGCTCGACTCGTTGCCCGGCAAGCAGATGGCGATCGACGCCGATCTCAACGCCGGCATCATCAACCAGGAGCAGGCGCGCGCGCGTCGCGAGGAGATCGCCTCGGAGGCCGACTTCTACGGCTCGATGGACGGTGCCTCGAAGTTCGTTCGCGGCGATGCCATCGCCGGCATCCTGATCGTGTTCATCAACGTGATCGGCGGGTTGCTGATCGGTGTCGCCCAGCACGGCATGCCGTTCGGCAACGCCGCCGAGACCTACGTCCTGCTGACCATCGGCGACGGCCTGGTCGCCACCATTCCCTCGCTGCTGATCTCGACGGCCACCGCGATCATCGTCACCCGGGTGACCGCCTCGACCGACGACATGGGCTCGCAGGTCCAAAAGCAGATGTTCTCCGACCCGCGGGTGCTTGGCGTGGCCGCCGGCCTGATGGCTGGTCTCGGCCTGGTGCCGGGCATGCCGAACGTGGCCTTCCTCGGCCTGGCGGCCCTGGCCGGTGGCGGCGCCTGGCTGGTGTCGCGTCGCCAGGCCGCCGAGGCGGCCGAGAAGGCTGCCGCCGAGGCCACGCCGGCGGAGACCAAGCCCGAGGTCAAGGAACTGACCTGGGACGACGTGCCCCCGGTGGACCTGATCGGCCTGGAAGTGGGCTACGGCCTGATCCCGCTGGTCGATCGCAACCAGGGTGGCCAGCTGATGCCGCGGATCAAGGGCGTGCGCAAGAAGCTCTCGCAGGATCTGGGCTTCCTGATCTCCACGGTCCACATCCGCGACAACCTCGATCTCAAGCCCAACGAGTACCGCATCAGCCTCAACGGGGTACCGATCGGCACCGCCGAGATATTTCCCGACCGCGACATGGCGATCAATCCGGGCCAGGTCTCCGGCGACATCAAGGGCATCCAGACCACCGATCCGGCCTTCGGGCTGAAGGCCTACTGGATCGATCGCGGTCAGAAGGAAGAGGCCCAGGCACTCGGGTATACGGTGGTCGATCCGGCCACGGTGGTCGCCACCCATCTCTCGCAGATCCTGGGCGACAACGCCGCCGACCTGTTCGGCTACGAACAGGCTCAGCAGCTGCTCGACACGCTCAAGCAGAGCAGCCCGAAGCTGGTCGAGGACCTGGTGCCCAAGACCCTGCCGATGACCACCATCGTCGAGGTGCTCGGTCAGCTGCTGGCCGAGCGCATCCCGATCCGCGACATCCGCACGATTGCCGAAACCTTGACGATCCAGGGGCAACGTACCCAGGACGTCGGGGAATTGACGGAGAGCGTGCGCATGGCGCTCGGCCGGATGATCGTCCAGCACATCAACGGCTTGGCGCCGACCGTGCCGGTCATCACCCTGGATCCACAGTTGGAACAGCTCTTGCTTAACAGTACCCAGCGCGGGAATCAGGCCCCCGGAATCGAGCCCGGCCTGGCCGAGCGACTGCACAAGTCGCTCAAGGACGCGGCCGAGCGTCAGGAGCAGAGCGGCAAGCCCGCCATCCTCCTGGTCGCACCGCAGATTCGCAGCTGGCTCTCGCGCATGGTCCGGCACTCGATCCCGACGCTCAGCGTGCTGAGCTATCACGAGATACCGGACAACAAGGAAATACGCGTGGTGGCGAGCGTCGGCAACCAGAACGAGGGCTGACGACTCGACCCCGTAACCCAACCGTCAAGGGTCTGGTGGACACATGAAAATCAAGCGAATCATCGCCAGTGACATGCGCGAGGCCATGCGCCAGGTACGGCGCGTGTTCGGTGACGAGGCCGTCATCCTCTCCAACAAGCCGGTCTCCGGCGGGGTGGAGGTGATCGCCGCGATGGATTTCGACGAGAAGGCGATCCAGCTGGCGGCCGCCCAGCAGTCGGCCAGCCGGATTGCCGGTGCCTCGGAGCGGCCCGTGGCCAGTGAGGCAAGGCGGGCCGACCACTCGGCGCCTCAGACGCGCGACGAGTCCGCGCGTGCGGCCTCGTCCGAGACCGAGATGACCCAGGGCGATGACGCCGCACCCAAGACCACCGCCGAGATGCTCGCCGAGCGCAGCCGACGGGCGGAAGCGGAGGCAGGCCAGACTGCCGAGGCGACTGCATCCGATGAGAACTCCGCCGCCGGGTCCGACGAGGACCGTGCGGCCTTCTCCGAGGCGCTGGCCGCCTGGAGCGAGCAGCTGGCCGGCCCGGCGACCGAGCCGGCCGCGAAAGTGGCCACCGATGAGCCGGTCGCCCGCTCGCCCAGCCGGACGCCGTCGCACTGGGATTGGCTGGTCGAGGACCAGGGCGCGGCCGAGGGGCGGCTGTCGACCCTGACCGAGGAGGTCGCCCAGCTGCGTGACCTGTTCGAGCGGCAGCTGTCGGTGATGGAGTGGCATCGTTTCAGTCAGGCGCATCCGGCCGAGATATCCACCGTGCAACGCCTCCAGGATATCGGTCTGCCGACGGGGCTGGCGCGCGAACTCGGTCGGGCCGCGGCCCAGGCGGCGCCGGATCGAGCCTTCGTCGAGGCGCTCAGGATGCTGGGCGAGCAACTCGAGCATCGCGCCGAGGACCCGGTCGAGGCTGGTGGGACGTATGCCTTCGTCGGCCCGACCGGGGTGGGCAAGACCACTACGCTTGCCAAGCTGGCCGCCCGCGCGGTCCTGCACCGGGGGCGCGACTCGGTCGCGCTGATAAGTACCGACCGCTTCCGTATCGGCGCCCAGGAGCAGTTGCGCAACTACGCCCGTATCCTTAATGTGCCGCTGCATATCGCCCGTGACGAGACGCACCTGGCCCAGTTGCTCGAGGCCGTGGCGGATCGGCACCTGGTGCTGATCGACACCTCCGGGATGTCGCAGCGCGACTTCCGCATGATGCAGAAGCTCGAGGCCCTGATGGGCGCGGGCGAGGCGGTCAAGCTCCTGCTGGTGCTGTCGGCCAACGCGCAGTACCCGGCGCTCGAGGACGTCAAGAAGCGCTTCGCCGGCCTGCCGCTGCATGGCACCGTGCTCACCAAGCTCGACGAGACCGTCCTGCTCGGGGGCGGGCTGGCCGCTCTGGTCCGCCCGCTGGCCGGAGTCGACGGCGAGCCGCGGCGTCTGCCGCTGGTCTGCGCTGGCGTGGGCCAGCGGGTGCCGGAGGATCTCTGGTTCCCCAAGGCGGCTGACCTCATCAAGCAGGCCCTGGAAATGGGGCAGTCACAACTCGAACACACCGACCGGGACGATCCGCTGTGGATGCTCAATCAAGCCGGATGACAACCCAGCCCGTCAATGGCCATGACCAGGCCGACGGGGTGCGCCACGCCAACGCCAATCGCCCGGTACGGGTGATCGCCGTGACCAGCGGCAAGGGCGGCGTGGGCAAGACCAACGTCTCGGTCAATCTCTCCGTGGCTCTCGCCCGCAGCGGCGACCGGGTCGTGCTGATGGACGCCGATCTCGGGCTTGGCAACGTCGACGTGCTGCTTGGTCTACAGTCCCGGGGCAATCTGTCCCACGTGCTCGCCGGGCAGGCGACCCTCGACGAGATCATGCTCGAAGGCCCGGAGGGTATCGGCATCCTGCCGGCGGCCAGCGGGGTGGCCAGCATGGCCGCACTGACTCCCGCCGAGAACGCCGGCCTGATTTCGGCCTTTTCCGGCATGCGCTGGCCGGTCGACACCCTGGTGGTCGATTCGGCCGCGGGCATCGCCGACTCGGTGGTGCGCTTCGCCGAGGCGGCCAGCGAGGTGATCGTCGTGGTCTGTGACGAACCGGCCTCGATCACCGATGCCTACGCGGTGATCAAGGTACTCTCGCGTGAGCACGGCGTGACGCGGTTCCACGTGGTGGCGAACATGGTCCGCGACGCGGCCGAGGGCCGGCGCCTGTTCGAGAAGCTGTCGGTGGCCGCCAAGCGCTTTCTCGACGTGACCCTGACCCACATGGGCTCGGTGCCGTTCGATGACTATCTGCGTCGGGCGGTGCAGCGTCAGAAGACCGTCGTGCAACTCTACGGGGGGGCCAAGTCGACCCGGGCGTTCACGGCGATGGCCGACAAGGTCAATCAGTGGCCGGTGCCGCGCGGACCACAGGGACAGTTGCAGTTTTTCGTCGAGCGACTGGTGAACAACGCCGAGCTGGATCCCGAGAACCTGCTATGAATGCACGTGCCATGTATCAGAACGTTCAGGCCGGATCGACCGAAGCACTGGTCGCCAAGCATGCCGATCTCGTCAAGCGGGTCGCCTTCCATCTGCTCGGTCGGCTGCCATCGCACGTGCAGGCCGAGGACCTGATCCAGGCGGGCATGGTCGGGCTGCTGGATGCCGCGCGACTGTTCGACGGGGACAAGGGCGCGTCGTTCGAGACCTACGCGGGCCTGCGCATACGCGGGGCGATGCTCGACGAGGTGCGTCGCAACGACTGGGCGCCGCGTTCGGTCTATCGTCGCCAGCGGGAGATCGCCCAGACGGTGGCCGAGATCGAGGCCGAGACCGGTCGCGAGGCGCGCGATGCCGAAGTCTGCGAGCGCATGGGTATCACCCTCGACGACTACCACGCCGCGCTTACCGACTCCTCTTCGGTACACGTGGGCTCGCTCGACCACGGCGGCGAGTCGGAGAACGAGACCTTCGACATCGCCGATCCCAACAGCCCGCAGCCCGACGAGGCGCTGGCCGAGGATCACTTCCAGCGCGATCTGGCCGACTGCATCGACGAGCTGCCCGAACGGGAAAGACTGGTGATGTCCCTGTACTATGTCGAGGAACTCAACCAGAAGGAGATCGGGGCGGTGCTCGGCGTCAGCGAGTCGCGCGTCTGCCAGATCCATAACAAGGCGATCATGCGGTTGAAAACCGCCATGAATGCCTGGAACTAGCCGGCCCATGCCAAGCCCGTTTGTCGACGGGCTCAATTTTGACCGGTCGGCGCCGATAGATCCTCTATAACCCATCTCGAACAAGGCAACCTGCCTGGTACTGACAAACGATCCCAGGGGCGAAAATGGACCGAAACATGAAGATCCTCGTGGTGGACGATTTCTCCACGATGCGCCGGATCATCAAGAACCTCCTCAAGGAGCTTGGCTTCACGAACATCGAGGAGGCCGATGATGGCCAGACGGCACTGCCGCTGCTCAAGCAGGGCAATTTCGATTTCCTAGTCACCGACTGGAACATGCCGGGCATGACCGGCATCGATCTGTTGCGCGCGGTCCGTGCCGACCCGAATCTTGCCAGTCTGCCGGTGCTGATGGTGACGGCCGAGGCCAAGCGCGAGCAGATCGTGCTCGCCGCCCAGGAAGGCGTGAACGGCTACATCGTCAAGCCCTTCAATGGGGCCACGCTCAAGGAGAAGATCGACAAGATCTTCGAACGCGTCGAATCGTAGGGGCGTGGGATGACACGAGCAGACGAGCAGGATTTCCAGCCGGTGGTCGGCCGCGAGAAGCGGCTGGCCGATGCCCGGGCACTGGTCGCGGCGATCGAGAGCGAGGACTCGGCGGGCGAGGCGCAGCTGATCGGTGAGCTGACCGCCGCCTACTCCGGCAACATCTTCGACGAGGTCGGCCGGATGACCCGCGAGGTGCACGACACCTTGAAGAGTTTTGCCGAGGACGAACGTCTGGGGGCGCTGGCCGAGGACGAGATGCCGGACGCGCGCGACCGCCTGCGCTACGTCATCACGCTGACCGAACAGGCCGCCACCCGCACCCTGACCATCACCGAGGAAGCCACCCCCACGGCCGAGCAGATCGTCGAGCGCTCGCAGCGCCTCAAGGACGAACTGGCTAAAGTCGCCGCCAGCGAGGCCGATAACGCTCGCCTGGGTGGCGTGGTCGAGTCGATGACCCGTTACCTCGACTCGACCACCCGCTGTGGGGAACGGCTCAAGGGCCAGTTCACCGAGATCATGATGGCCCAGGAGTTTCAGGATCTGTCCGGTCAGCTCCTGCTGCGGGTGATCGACCTGCTCGAACAACTCGAGGAAAAGCTGGTCGGCCTGTTGCAGATCACCGCCCCGGTGCGCGGCGCCAAGGGGCGGGACGGCAAGTCCGCCCCTGCCGAGCAGGCCGATGACGGCGTTGGGCCGCAACTGCCCAATGCCGGGGACAACGTGGTCAAGAATCAGGACGACGTCGACGATCTGCTCGCCAGCCTGGGATTCTGATCCCGGCGGTCGAGTGAGATGCCCGCTGTTGAAGGCGGGCAGGAATGTGTCGGCCCATCGTGGGTGACACCGAGCGAATGAGAGGCAAGCATGGCATTCGAACCCGACAACGAGCTGTTGCAGGACTTCCTGATTGAGGCCGGTGAGCTGCTCAACGGGCTGGACCAACAGCTGATCGAGCTGGAGCAGTCGCCCGATGACGCCGACCGGCTCAACTCGGTGTTCCGCGCCTTCCATACCATCAAGGGTGGCGCCGGCTTCCTCGAGGTTCATCCGCTGGTGGAGGTCTGCCACCGCGCCGAGGACATCTTCAACCTGCTGCGCAACCACGAGATCACCATGAACGGCCGCATCATGGACGTGATGCTGCAGGTGATCGACGTGCTCAACGGCATGTTCGACTCGTTGCGCGCCGGCGAATACCCGGAGGACGTCTCCAAGGCGTTCCTCAAGGAGATCGAGGGGCTGGCGCACCAGGATGCTGCCCCGGCCGCGCCGACCAGGACAGCCCCCGAGGCCCCGCCCGCCGAACCAGTGCAGGTGGCTGATTCCGTTGCCGAAGAGGACGACGCCTTCGATCGCATGCTGGCCGACCTGGACGCCGCGGAATCCGACGCCTCGCCGGCGGCAAGCGACGCGGCCGACGCCGATCTGATCAGCGACGAGGAGTTCGAGAGCCTGCTCGACGAATTGCACGGCAAGGGCAAGTTCCAGGCCCCGACGCCCGAGACGGCCGCCACCGGGGCCAGGAAGGAGAGCGCCGCCGCGGATTCCGACGAGATCACCGACGAGGAATTCGAGGCGGTACTCGACGAGCTCTACGGCAAGGGCAAGGCGCCGACGGCCGCTGCTCCCAAGGCGGCAAAGCCGGTCGAGACCACGGCCCCGGCCCCGGAAAAGCCCGCCGCGCCGAGCCCGGCGGCCGGCAAGGCCGCCGAGCCCGCCAAGGCGGAGACCAAGCCCAAGGCGGACACGCACAAGGCACCGGTGGAAACCACGGTCCGCGTCGACACCGAGCGGCTCGACAGCATTATGAACCTGGTGGGCGAGCTGGTACTGGTGCGCAACCGCATGAACACGCTCAAGTCGACCTTCGAGAACGAGGAGATCGCCTCGGTGATCGCCACGCTCGACATGGTCACTTCCGATCTGCAGGGTGCGGTGATGAAGACCCGCATGCAGCCGGTCAAGAAGGTCTTCGGCCGCTTCCCGCGCGTGGTGCGGGATACCGCACGCACGCTTGGCAAGGAGGTCAACCTCGAGCTCGAGGGCGAGGACACCGATCTCGACAAGAACCTGGTCGAGGCGCTGGCCGACCCGCTGATCCACCTGGTGCGCAACGCCGTCGACCACGGCATCGAGATGCCGGACGATCGCGAGGCCAAGGGCAAGGATCGCGCCGGCACCGTGCTGCTGTCGGCCGCTCAGGAGGGCGACCACATCCGCCTGTCGATTCAGGACGACGGGGCCGGCATGGACGCCGAGGTGCTGCGCCGCAAGGGTGTGGAAAAGGGGGTGGTCGATCCCGATACCGCCGAGCGCCTCAGCGACCAGGAATGCTTCGAGCTGATCCTGCACCCGGGCTTTTCCACCAAGGATCAGATCTCGGACATCTCCGGCCGAGGTGTGGGCATGGACGTGGTCAAGACCGCGATCACCAAGCTCTCGGGCACCATCAGCATCGACTCGGAGCCGGGCGAAGGCACCCAGATCAACATCAAGGTGCCGCTGACGTTGGCCATCCTGCCGACCCTGATGGTGATCGTCAGCGGGCGCAAATACGCCATCCCGCTGTCGGTGGTCAACGAGATCTTCGAGATGGCCGACAAGGAAGTGAACGTGGTCGACGGCCAGTCGACCATCACGGTACGCGACCGCGCCGTGCCGCTGTTCCGCATGACCGATTGGCTCGCCCTGCGCGGGGAGTCGCCGGGCACGCGCTGCGAGACCGACCAGGTGGTCATGGTCCAGCACGGTGCGCAACTCATGGCCCTGGTGGTCGACTCGGTGATCGGCCAGGAAGAGGTGGTGATCAAGCCCCTCGGCGAGCTGTTGCGCGTGGTCGAGGGCTTCGCCGGGGCGACGATCACCGGCGACGGACACATCGCCCTGATCCTCGACCTGCCGGGCATGGTGCGTCGCAATACCGGCCGCGGCCGGCAACGTCTGCGTTCGGTGGCCTGACCGATGCCGATCCGCCTGCTTATCGTCGACGACTCGCTGTTCTTTCGCCGCGCGCTGCGGGAGGTCTTCTCCAGCGACCCGCGGCTCGAGGTGGTGGGCGAGGCATCCAACGGGCGCCAGGCCGTGCTCAAGGCCTGCGAACTCAAGCCCGACATCATCACCATGGACGTCGAGATGCCGATCATGGACGGCATCTCGGCGGTGCGGCGAATCACCGATCGCTGTCCGACCCCGATCCTGATGCTCTCGGCCCTGACCAAGGCCGGCGCCGAGGCCACCCTTGATGCGCTGGATGCCGGCGCGGTCGACTTCTTTCCCAAGAACGGCGACGACCCCGAGGATACGCTGGCCCGTTCGGGGCGGCGTCTGTGCTCGCGGGTGCGGATGCTGGCGTTGCGCTCCCAGCGCGAATCGGTTTCGGCCGGCAACGGGTCGCGCCCGGAGATGCCGCCGGTGGCGGAGCCCCGTCAACGTGCGGGGCGCAGTGCCCCAAGCGCGTTTCTCAGCCGCCAGGGGCTGGTGGTGATCGGCGCGTCTACCGGTGGCCCGGCCGCCGTGCCCGCTGTTCTCGGCAAGCTGCCGTCCGACTTCTCCGTGCCGATCGTCATCGCCCAGCACATGCCGGGCGCCTTCACCGGCCCGTTCGCCCAGCG